>CAZMNG010000306.1:0-5611 GCA_964567505.1 uncultured Chthoniobacterales bacterium | reverse complement strand
ATGCTTGAGGTCGAAGTCGTTCGGAACCTCGTCATAAGAATACCAATCGAGCGAAAAATCGTTAGCGCCCACCGGCATGCGACACATATTGAAGTTGGCACCAACACCGGGAGCGAAAAGCTCGCGAAGAACTGCTTCTTTGTCCGCGCTTGCTAGCGTATTCAGAGAAGTCCGACCGAGTTCATCGAAGCAAGCGCCAAATCCTTCGATGGTCTGAAGCGGTTGATCTAGGTACGCCTCAACATCCCACTTGCTGTTCGATGGAGCAGAGGCTGTTAGTTGATCCTTACTCTGCCACTGCGACTTCTGAGTCGTAGCAATCCACTCAATGTTATTCACACGCTTGTTCCTTAGTGTCTCCAGGAAGATTTGCTCTTTCACTTAGTCCCGTTTTTCTCTGGGTAGAAAAGGGGTGTTTCCATCCCGCAGCCTTCCTCCCGCAAGGTCTGGCTCTAGCCTTGGCCGCTCCCCCCCGCGAGCGGCCAAGGCGGTGGCCCCCACAATTTGTCTGCATCACATGTAAGAAACTTTTGACACATCTCACCCTAACCTGTGTTTGACTATCATGCGCTAACCCTTGACAGCCCCGGAGGTTAGGCCGGCGATGATGTGCTTCTGCGCCATGAGGTAAAAAATGACCGCGGGAGCCAATGTCAGGCTCACGAAGGCCAGCACCTTGCCCCAATCGGTCCCATACTGACCCTGGTACTGCATGATGCCCAATGCCATGGATAAAGTGACGGAAAGGTGAGTCCGTGAGCCTCGGTTAACAATGATCGTAGCGATAGTTTTGGCTAGGCGCACATGGAACTGCTTTTGCCACTCCGAACGGTCCAGATAACTTGGTCCCTCCGCGCGTCACGAAATCTTTTACTTCTCTGAAAGCACGCTCGGTGCGGTGCGCATCGACGACTATAAGTAACCAAAAACCAATGAAACACATGAAACGTAAACCAAAAATAGTCAGTTACGGTCTGTCCGTTCTGATGGAGCCTTCCCAGGTCCGGGATTTTGCTCTGGCCGGAATCGTCAGGGAGGTGCTATCATAATCACGCGTTTTAATGACCAACGAGGGCCTTCGCTGATATCGGGAATTGTTAAGATGAAAGCTCTCCTTCTTCTCCGCTTACTCCGACACCCTTCCCCCGACGCCGCGCTAAAATCCCGGAGCTCCTGCACGAATTTTTTCTGAAAAATCGGGAGCATCTCCGGCTCCTAGCGCGCGTTCATTGATCAACGCTCGTTGCTTGAGATCTGCGAACGGGAGATTTCCCGCCAGAAGGTGTTTCTCATACAGCATCTGGTCCATAAACCCATTCACCAACATGCGCCAATCCCAAGGCATCCGGTGTGAACTCGGATGCTGCGCTCGAATACTTGTCGTACAATTTTCGGTCACCTCATTGTACCATTCCGCGCGTTGATGGAGCTCGTTCAACCGGTCTAGATATTCCATTAGACGCTTTCGGACGTCACGCGACGGCAGCGTCAGGCGATAGAGGTAAAGATCTTCATGTTTGCAGTTGGTTCGCAGCCGGATGACATCCCGCTCATCCGCGGCAATGTAGATGAGCTCGTATCTCCGATACAGGCCCGCCAGCACTGAGTACGGTTGTCCGACTTTGGGGCGGATCTCGATCGAAAAACAGAGATGACCGTGCGGTCCGAAATCGAACGAAACAATGGGATGCGCAATATACGGTGAACCCCAGTAGTCGATGAAGAGATCCACGCCTCGCAAGTTGGTCAGATTGAAGACCCGGGTATCGTACTGCGGAGTAAAATCGCTAGCGCTACGATAGTCGAAATCGCGAATTTCGTGCACTGTGAGCTGGTCCCCTTGAAGGGTAGCGTACGCAAGCCGGGCGACGTCCGGCTGCCAATCAGCATCCTGCGTTGGACGGAGCGTTAGCCACCAGGCCAGAATTCCACCAAAGGCGACCAAAATCAGGATTCTTCCGCGAGAACCGCCGAACAGCCCGAGGAGTGCTGCGGCAACAACCCAGAAGATGGCAGCAGCGTTGCGCACCGGCGCTGAAGCCGGAAAATCAAAGTATATGGCACCCGCAGCCCAGGCAACGAGAAGCAGTCCTATGACGAATAACAGGCCGGCCAGAAACAACCACAATGCTCGGAGAAGCAAAGATGTCTTTCTCGGTTTTTTCTCTTCAATTGTAGCTTCTGTCGACATCGAGGTGGCGCGGACTCGGACGAACTGAGATGATGGCCGCAAAAGCTTATTGTGCAAATATTTTAGTCACGCCATGAGCAAAACAATCACAACACCCGCGGCAAAGACCGATCCCTCGAGTAGCAAAAGGCGGTACGCAGTCGTGGGAACGGGCGGGAGATCCTGGATGTTCATCCAAGCGCTGGTCGCTACTTATCGCGATGGATGCGAGTTGGTGGCATTTTGCGATACCAACGGGACTCGAATGAATTTCTAAGCGGACCTCCGGAGGATTAATGGTCCACAAAGCGACATCATTTTGACCTCGTCAATTGGGGCTGGATACAACGTCGAAAACCGTTTTCGCGTTCGGCAATCTCGCATTCTATGGTAAAGCGAACGCCCTGAATCAAGCTCCCATCATCGGCCTCCGCGCCGGCTGATGACCGCCCCGACGTCACTACACTCAGGTTTGTTCCGGATATCTCTCCATTACCGCCAAGAACGTGCAAACCATCCGCATACCGTTGTTCGCCAATAGGCCGACGCTGCTCCCGCCCGCAATCACGATTTTACCACCGTCGCGGGTAACCGAGCCACCAGCAACTGCGGTCACGGCGGACATTCCGGTCTGCCCCAGCCCTAACCCTAATATGTTGGGATTCTCCGCAGTAATCCGGCTCCCGATGTCCTCCGCTTCCAACCCGGTCGTACCTCCAGGAGGCAAAATGGTAGCGACATTTCTGATGGAGAGAATCGTACCGCCTCGGACGCGAGAATGGCGGGTTGACTGGTGCTCGTCGAGTAGATCTGCCCAATAGACTCTTTGCTTTGAGTCAGGCCGTCAGCCACCAATACGTTGTCCCCTCGGACCCAGCCAACCGCGCAAACCGCCAGAAAAACCCCACTCAGGACCGATGCGCATGCTGCGTATCCTGGCTTCATGTGCTTGTCAGTTAGGGGTGGGCCTCAAAATCTCACGAGCCGAAGGGCTCGTGAGATTTTGCGATACGGAGGCAGACAGGAATCGGTTTACTGGTTCATTGAAATTACGACGGCATCACCGCCCAGGCTCAGGATCAGACCTTGCCGCTTGGCATGGCGTAGAGTTTAGATAAACTCAACCACGCGAACGAGTAGTCAGCTCAACGCCACATAAGTGGGAAGGACACAAAACGCATCAAATGTGGCGCCACATTTGATGCGGGAAATCCGCCCGTGCGGATTGAGGAGGGAGAGGGCTCCTCACGTACCCTCTCTACTCTACTTCAAAGTATCCTCTTCGCTTCCTTCTGTGAATCGGGCGTGCGTTGTGGTTGCGGCTTCGCTGCCCCCTGTTTTAGGCGATCAATGTCGAACCTCCCTCGGCGCGACGGCGGACGCTCGAAGAGCCGCCAGAGCCTTCGGTGGCAAAGGGAATTCCATGCGAAACAGCGCTGCCAACATGGCAACCGAATTGTCGCTCCATAATCCCCCATGTCCCCAGATAATATCTTTCGGAACGCGCACTATCCAAAAGGGAACGCGCGCATTTCCCGTGTAGACAAATTGCCATTTTCGCCATATTTCGTTGCCGGTGCCAGAGCGCAATTCATCGGGATTATAGTCAGCGCCACGGCAGAAGTTGTCCTCGCGCCCATTATTGTGCTCGCTCGTATAAAAGGAATAATCCGGGTGATTTTCCAGAATGTTGGCTTCGAACGCCCTGTTCTCGGTGGCTCGCAGACCTGCCGGCGGCGCGGCCTCCCCGAGTGGAACGACGTGGTAATTCACCAGGTATTTATTATTGCCGGGTGTATGCGTATAAAACTTGCTCTCAGATACTTTTAGTCCGTTGCTGCCCGGCACAGAAACTTTGTCCCAATGCGCACGAAGATCGATGATATTATAGGCTCCGGTGCCGACTGGAAAGATTTGCCCGGTCGCTTGATCGTTTTCGGATTGCAGGATAACGAGAAACGGACGGTTTTCGGGCAGGACGGTTCCTTTTTCCGGCCCGGGATTACGAACGACGTAGGCGCGGCGGACCGGGTCATACTGATAGAGGTAGTCTAGCTCCGACAACAACTGACGGGTGCCGACGGAACTGTCCGCCGAGTTAAAGGCCACAGCCATGTCCCATGGGCTGGTGTTACGGGCACCGGTGCTGCTGGCGTCAAGAATGGAATGAGAAATAGTATTCTCTAATAGCAACCCTCCAAAAGAATGGCCCAGCAGCAAGCAACGGTGAAACTGCTTGTCGGGCGCACGGGCTGCCAGAGCCAACTCGCTGATAGCCGCTAGTCAACCATTTCCCGAGGGGATTTCGTAGCCGGTGGATTTGCGGCTCCAGAACGTCATAAATTTCAGAACCGGCACTGTAATATCTATGCCACGCCAGCCGATATAGACGCCGATGATGTTAATGTTTCTCCCCGTGGCCTCAGGAAAATGTGATAGTTCGTCAAGGAAATGTTCGAAGCGGCAGACATCGCCGGAATTCGCGTTGTTTTGCCAGCCGTGAATATACAGAATAAGCACGGGACGTGGTGCTTCACGGATCAGATTGAGGGCCGCGGCTCGCTGCGACGGGTCAAGCTCCGAACCTTGATCGTTGAATTCGACGAACGCCAATTTGTAACGGCCATCGGCCGGCCCGCGGACCGAATTTGAGGGGTTACTTGCTGTATTCGCGTGGAACGGCCCGTATGCGGCGCAAGACGCGAACAGTATCGCAAGCGCCAATGCCGCAGAAAACCGGCAAAGAAGTGCTGACGTTGGCACAGGATGCAATTTACTACCGGTCTTGATCGGGTTGCTAGCTTCTTTATTCATCGCGTCTCGTGAAAAAAGTTTTGATCTCGCCTTACAACCGGAATTCAACAAGTGACCGTATTGCCGGGCTTTCCGGCGAATGTCAAACGTAAAAGCACCGCCCCCTTAAGATGCGGCCTTTCCGCCCCGAACGAGCGGCAGAATCTCAGAGAAGCCAGAAAATCCGATGTCATCCGTAACATTCTGCAAGACGCTGCGTGTTTGGAACCTGACGACGGGGGAAACCAGAGCGACGCTCAAGGGGGAAGTGTTGCAACTTTGCAGTCACGCCGTGATATGCTGGCTGGATGCTCCTCCTTGCATCTTCGGTTTGTGACCTATTCAAGTGGCGGCAATTTGAACCGGAGGTCATCCTGCTGGCGGTAGGGTGGTACTTGCGCTTTTCCCTTTCGTACCGCGACGTAGAGGAGTTGCTCGCCGAGTGGGGTTCAAACCTGTAGAATCAGACCGATTTCAGATCGGTACCCTCACGATGCGGCGCGCAGGGCGCTTGCCGAGCAATAGAGGAAAGCTTATCAAGCCTGATCGGCCACCGCTATTGCACCTTTGGGCAATAAGCGATAGATTTCTTACCTTGGAAATACGCTGGTTTCAGGTTCCAAGGTGCGGGTGTTGCACTCACGACCC
>CAZMNG010000305.1:0-5629 GCA_964567505.1 uncultured Chthoniobacterales bacterium | reverse complement strand
ACCTCGATCACGGCGACAGGGTCGCACGCGATTGCGGAACAGATCACGAAATCGACGCAAGTGATCCCTAGAATGCAACTTTTCCTTTCTTTTCAATGGGGTGTAGTAGAGTACATACTTAAACACTATACTCGCCACTTCGACGCATCGAGCAACAGATCACGTAGGGCGTCGGCGAAACCAGGTGGCGCGACAAGCCAGTCCATCGTCGTATCAATGATCGACCCATCCGGTTCGATCCGCCAACCCCGCTCCTCCATCCAATCATCCGACAAGAACCGGGTGAATGCCCGAGCCGTGGGGGCATCCAATGGTTGCGCCTTCCTCGGCGGGATCATGTCGATAGGCTCTGCGTCGCGCGTCGGCGCGTCTTGTGTAGCAGGCGGCCCCAGAGATCGCGTGTCCACGCTGAGCCGTTTGAAGGCCGAACGAAGCATGTCGTTCTCATGTTTCAGCCGCTTGCAATCGGCAACCATCATCTTTAGCACGGTGCGAACCGCCAAGTCCGGGATGCGACTGATCGCAACATCAACCTGGCTTATCTGGGCGATCGGCGTTTTCTTTGTGGACGCGGCGTTCTGCTTGGCGAAGGCCTCGATCAGCTCCCGAAAATGCACGCCGTTGGTATTACGGATGGACTGAGTTTTCGGACCTCCGAGTTCCTCTGATCGTCGTCCGACGGCGGCTATGTTATAGTCGGGCGCGTCCTTGGAACGCATTTCGTTCAGGACCTGCCAGAGAATTTCAAGGTTACGCCGCTTATTGGGCGTGGACGACTCACTGAGCAGGCGTTGATAGTCGGCTTCAGCGAAACTCTGTTGCTGCGTCTCTTCCAAAATCCTCGCTATTGTGCAAACCATATCAACTGGCCTCCTTCGATTGCTTCTCGACCAAGACAGGACGACTCAAGCCGGTCATGGCGCTGCCGCCGTTTCTGCGGCGGGCGCATCGATCAACACGTTTCGGGAACGCGGTAGAATACGCTGACGAGTGAGGGATTCGAGCGTGCCGATCAAGGCGCGTTCATCGTCAATGCCAAGCGACCGAAGAGTGGCGTCGCCCTTCATTAAAGCGTTCGTGGTCTCACGGCCGAATTGAGTGAACATGAATTTGGCCATCTCGTTGCCGATCGCCAAAGCATCATCGTCGGTCATTTCGCAGAACGCTGCCTCATATCCGCTGCGTTTCAGGAAAGCGTCGAACATTCGAAGGCGCTTCAGATTCGCTTTATCCGGGTCGATCGATTTAAAGAAAACCGCTGACTGGCACACATTGTCAAAAAGCTCGAACTCGCGCTCGCCGCGTTCATCGACCTCAATGGGGAAGTCGATATCGGAAAGATCGCCAACCGCAACCAGGGCGAACTTGTCGCCGTCTCCGACAGCATCTCGATTTCGGAGAAGCGCAAGACATTGTTGGATCAGATTATACGTTGCGTGCCAGGTCAGCGCTTCCTCGTCGGTATTGCGGGTTTCTTGGTCGAGGACAGTCGATGCTGTCTCCCATTCTTTCGCAGCAAGAAACGCCTCATGTGAAGCACTGGCTCGGGCCCGTGCATGATCGAGGCGCTCGTACCGCAACTTCGCTTCTCCGTAACGGCGTGAGGCTTCACGATAACGGAAGCCGATTGCGTTAAAATGGGCGTGAAGACCGATCAGGAAGCAAGGGCCGGTGATAAAAAACCGGCAGCGCACGCAATTCTGACGTCCCGGTCCCGCAACTGCAGAATAGATCGGCTCACCACTGCTCATTTTAAGAAATGGCCCACCATCGTGGCAGCGATTGCAGCCAACAGGACAAACGCCGAAGTCTAGACGTACCCAGGAAGCTCCAGTCCCTTCAGCGGTTGCAAGAAGGCCCGACGAATCGTTGAATGCCGTGATCCGATCGAGTTCTCTGTACTCCTTCGACTTCAAATGTTCGATCCAGTTATTCTGTTGGCGTTGCAACCTCTCGTCGGACGCCTTGCTTAGCACGTCCGTGACATAAGCTATGGAATGCTTGGTGTAATAGGCCGTCATGATTGCAGTGCAATGGCCCGCGACTTTCATTAGAACAGCTAGGTCTACACCTTGCTCGGCCATTGCCGTGATCCATGTTACGCGCAACGAATGGAGATCGTAAATTGACTTTTCAGGATATCCACGCGATCCATTCATCACCAATTTTTCAGGTATGCCGAGCGTCTTCAGTCTCCGCTCCAATTCGCATATCAGACCAAGCCAAAAGCTATTTGCCCGATTGTCCGTGACTGGCTGATCGGGATGAATAGAAATTGGATCACGAAAGAGGAATGTTTCGGCGCCCCTAGCAACAAGCTCTTCAGCGGAATAGTTTTTATTTATCACGGTCTCGACAAGCTCAATCCACGGCGTCAACCGATTGACTGGATTGAAAGTTTCCTGCCAACACCGGAGCTTACTCAGCATTTCGATGACCGGCCGGTGATCCCAGGGGATTTCGTAGCCGCGACTCTCAGCGCCGCGGGCTATGTCCACAGTTTTGTTCGTGTTGATGAAAAGGCAGAGGCGGTGATTCTGGCGGCGGATAACACCTGCAGGTGGATCCGCTTCGCCGGTAAGTGCATGTAAATTGTTTTCCCAGATGCCACTTTGGATATTGAATCGCAGAGTGTCAGCCTCACCTGAGTTCAGCATTCGTGCCTGAAATGTACGTAGCGGTGTCTCCAACTTTAACAAGACGAGAAAAGCGCGGACCGGACACCATTCGTCCTCGTAACGCCCAGTCGTCGCATTATACGAGCGTTGGTAATCTCCACCCCTGCCAAGTTGGTTCCACCCGAATTCTCGGGGCCATGCATGGTTATTTTCGGTGAGAATCTCCTTCAACAAGGTGACGTATTTCGTCGGTATCGCCTCGCGATAAGTCTGACCACGCGGTGAGGTGTATGCTATGCGAATGATTGGGTTTGCAAAACCCGGCAGCAGGTATGGGTGCCCGTCATCTCCTTCCTCGACGCACCTAGCATCAAGCAGACTATCAAGAAAATCGGCGATACATCCGACCGCTACGGCTCGTGATGATGAAAAAGGCCGGAAAGACCCATCGTCCCAAGTCTTTCGGCGCAGGTAATCCATCGGCTCACGGGGAAGCAAAGGATTAGCAACCAGGTAGTCGAGAAAAGCGTTGAGGGAGATACGCTTCCCGCCCCGATTACGGAGCACCTGCCCTAGCCAGCTTTCTGCGGCGGCGCGCCAATTCTCGAGACTAGGGTCTGCGGTCAAAACCCAGAGGAAACGGTCGTCCAGGCGGGGCGCTCGAATGCTGAAATCTCCGAAATCGGCCGGACTGAACGAGACTCTATCGGGACCATAAACGAGGCGCATCTCTGCGATAATGCCTACTGGAATTCGTCTTGCTACATCCCTTTTCATGTAATCGGACGCGCCATCGTAGATATCCGGTGTAAGGTCCCCAATTTCTTCCACGCCGCCACGAGCGACCATAATTTCAAAAAAATCACGGTAAGCATGCTTCTGGGTATACTTGGTCCCTCTTAGATGCATTCGAAAATCGCTCAACATCGCGGTCATCCGCGGGTTGGCATGCGCCAACGCCCATTCCGAGGGCACGAATTCAAACTTCCCAAATATCGTTGATGGTCGGCGGGGCCAAACCAGACAGCGGGCGAACCAGAGGGCCAGGAGCAGGTCAATGATCCGCGCCTTATCGCCCTTGACGCAGATTGGAAGCGCATGTTTCGTTAACACATTGATGGCCTCCCCGAGGGTGCTGTCGGACGTCACAGAGTCGAACGGCGAAAGAAAAGGCCGCAAGTGCCGTGAAGGGGCGCGGGAGGACGAAAGCCCCTTACAGTACCCGTGAAACTCGGCAGCGAGGTGCCGCGCCTTCCCTGAATCGAAACTTTCCGGGATCAGGAAGCAGTCGTCGCTCAAGTTGACGATGATTCTCCTCCTGGTAATCGAGGAAGTAACAACCTTGTACTCGGTCGTCTGCCACACTCGCTCTGTCATGCCGCGAACTCCTCGAGAAGCGCCACCGCCGGATTGGCCAAGCTGACCTTCGCCAGGGCGAGTTGGACCTTGTAGGCTTCGCGCTCATTGTAGGAGTCTTGGGACAAAATGGAGCGGTGGGCCATCGCGGTCTGGAATTCTTTTCTGCTGATTTGCCCCGCATCGACAGCATCTTGAATGCGCTGACCGTAGGCGTGCCGCAGTCCGTGCGGCGTTGTCCCTTCCGCCTTGCAGGGCCGCAGTCCTATGCGGCGCACCGCCGTGGCAAAGCGCTTCTTATAAGCGTCCGGGGTCATCGGCTCGCCAGCTTCCGTCACGAAGAGCCAGGGATGATTCACGGTGACGGGGCGGACGTGTTCAAGGTACATTCTGTACAGGGCCATGAAGGCCCTGGCATAATCCTGCGGGAACCAGAAAACTGGCCGGTAAAGTCCACCTCGTTGGAGCATCGCGCCCTTCCAGCCGCTCTCGCCGTCCCAGGTGAGAGGCCGCCTTTGATAAACAATTTGAAGATATGTGGCGCGGTTCGTTCTCACGGTATTGCCGGTCACCGGGTGGCGGTACTCGATCTCGCCGTCTACCGGATGATAGACGCGGACATGGGCAAGCGCGGGATCGCCGGGGTCTTGAAACACATCGCCGACAAAGAGGTGGAACGCCTCACTTACCCGCAGACCGCCGGCGTACATGAGAATGGCGATCAACATGTCTCTGATAGTGTAGCGGACCCATGGCAGGACCGCGTTTTGCTTTCCAGGTCGCGCAAAGCCGCGCGTTAGGAGTTCGTCGAACCGCTCATGTGGAAAGTACGGAGGACGATCCGTCACCGCCGGCACAGACTCCGGAAACCCGTGCCGCCGGGCGCGCGAAGCATCGGTCGTCACGCGCCCGGGATCCTTAATGTGTCGCAACATAGATGCGGCGCGCGTGGTATTCCATTTGCGCCAAAAAACAATCTGCTCTGCGCGAGAGGCGGAGCGCCAGGGATTCAAGGGCTTGGCGCCATGACGCTCCACAAGCCAGTCGCTGAACTCGGCGGCAGCCGTCATCAGCCCCTTTACGGTTTCCATCCGGCGGGTTACCCACCAAAGCCCGCTGGGATCGCCGCCATCCCGAACAGTGCCATATCGAACCGCGTGACCAAACGCATTGAACAACTCTCGGCGCTTTTCCAGCTCCGCAAATTCAGGACCACGCGCGTCCATGAAGTCCAACAGCAGGGCGAGACTATGGGCATATCGCTGTTCCGCGCTAAGGCTAATATTGCGTTCCCGAAAGTACGTGGCCAGCGGCGCGAACAGCTCGCTATCGACCAGTAATAGCGACGTTAGACGGCCCTCTCGGGCTGCGTCTTTTACCGTCAGGGTCGTGGCGACCCTTCCGCAAAGTGAGCGCATGCGCTTGCCCTTTTCATTTAAGTAGAAATCTCAGGGGATAATCTGACAAACGCAAATGGCCTAAAAAGCGGTTGTGGGTGCCCTCAAAGTGAATTCATCAACAGAAATCGCGCATTTGCGCGATCACCGTGAGTACATGAACTGGGGATCAGTTCGACGCTCTTCCCAAACACCTTGTTCAGCGCGGCTTGGCGTTTCGTCGCGACCCCGCATTTTACCTCGACAAGTTCCGCAAGG
>CAZMNG010000304.1:0-5632 GCA_964567505.1 uncultured Chthoniobacterales bacterium | reverse complement strand
GCAGATGTCCGAAAGGAGGGGCCAAGCTTCGATTTGCCGATCGCTCTCGGGATGCTGCAACTGGAAGAGCAAAACCGGGTGCCCGATCTCGATACATACTGCATCTGCGGCGAACTGGCGTTATCCGGTCAACTGCGCCCGGTGAAAGGGATCCTTTCGATCGCACTGGAAGCGCGGCGGCGCAATCGGCGAACGCTGATCGTGCCATTGCCGAACGCTCCTGAAGCGGCCGTGGTGGAGGGGGTCGATGTTTACGGGGCCACCTCGCTTTCGGAGGTTGTGGAGTTCCTCCGTGGTCAAAAGGTCCTGGAGCCGGTTCGCTCAACAACCGGCTGGAACGCTGCCGGCGGCATCGACCAGGAACTCGACTTTGGAGAGGTCAAAGGCCAGCATCATGTGAAACGGGCCGTGGAGGTCGCCGCGGCGGGTGGTCATAACATCCTCTTCTTAGGTCCTTTATTTTCGAGAGACCGTGTCAGGCGCTCGATCCAGTTTCGTGGGATCGCGTTGACTTCGCGTAGGCCCCGGCGAGTTGGCCGTAGATCGCCCCAGTGGTATCAGCGTCGTCTCCCAGATTCACAGCACGCAGTGCTCCCTCCTTAAAGGAGTCGGAGCGGTGAAACGCCCAGAGTGCAGCCTCAAGCGAGCGGGCGACTTACCCACTGCCTTCACGATAGCCTTCCAAATATCCTGAACGACTGAGTGCGCCGTGAAGAAGTCGTCAGCACGCCGAACGGTTAGCCCCGTGCTGGCGCAGATCGGCTTAATGTGATCCTCGTCTCGGGGTAGCACGTCGGGCCGTTATCCACCAATTCGCCTTACTTCGAACCCACGTACTTTTGAAAAAACTGCCCCACGACTTTTCCTCTCCTGAAAGCAGGGAAGGGCACAAAGTTCACAGAAACCGAATGCGCATTTTTAATATTTTTGGAACAATCCGTTCAGTTAATTATATGTGTAAAGTGTTTTCAGCGATGGAACTGTGAGGCTCTTATGGATCAGATTTCGTTTCATCGCTGGTGGTTAACGCCGAGATTGCTGTGCGCTCTGGTGTTCGCCGCTTCTTTCTATCTTCCCGGAGTCGCCTCGGTCTCTGCTGTCGACTCGAATAGTGCGGATTCGGGAACTGCTTTAATGAGTTGCGAACCGGAGTTTAACTTCATCGAGCAATATGATAACGGCATGCAAACATCCATCGCCGCGCATTCTTCGGGCCTGGTTGTGGAGTGTCACAAATCCCAGGCTAACGACCAACTTTGGTATCGTGTCGGAAAGGTTCAAGGCGATAAAATTACCTGGGGAGGAAGCAGAAAACTAGACGACATCGGATACTGGCCTGCCATCACGATCAGCAAGGAGGGATACGTTATCGTTCTTCATTCGGACCGGCCGGCAAAACTGTTATCTCAGCTCTTTTATAAAGTCGGTAAGATCGACCCGAACGGAGATCAAAATCAGCCGATTGCCTGGTTAACGGGCTCCAAGAATTGGGACCAAGGATTTCACAGCTCGATTGCCATCAACGATAACGGTGTGATTGTGGGCGTCCACGAAACCGGCGGCGGTGGTAGCGGCCTCTATTATCGCATTGGGCGCCTGTTAAACCCGGCGGGCGGCGACTACGGCATGCACTGGGATTCCGGTCCGTGGGGCATCTATTACGATGAGGGGATTAATCCGCACATCGCGATCAACGACAAAAACGAAATCGTTCAGGTCCATCAGGTCGCTGGTGAGTCTCTATTGCACTATCGCCGCGGCGTCGTCAACGGAAGCGCCATTCTTTTTGAGCCATCCAGACGCTACGACAACTACGCAGAGCAGCCCGCGATAGCCGTTCTCGACAGTGGACTCGTCCTGGAAGTTCATGGACTCGGCGGGCTGATTTATCGAACGGGCAGATTGAGTCTCTCCAATGCGCACGAAATCGAATGGGCTGAACCGATCAAACTCGATAACAACTCCTATATCTCCTATCCAGCGCTGGCGGCTACGGCCACCGGAACCTATGTTATCGAAACTCACCAGCATGCCAACAGGCTCCATTACTCCGTTGCGACAATCCCGGTTTGGTGTCAGTAAAATCCGGTTGCAAATGACGAGTAGAGGGTCGTGACTCAGGCATTTTCAATCGTAGCAAGGAGCGGACACAAGCTGATAGACGTTGCAGAGCCCTTTGCTAGATTTTGTTGAAAATTTTTAAGCTGCCTTCTACGGCGTAGCCCCGAAAGACTCCGGGTCAGGCCTGCATCGAGTTCGTGGCCTCTCCTGACACCAATGGATCCCGGCAATAACAGAAGGAAGCGAAGGTAGCAAAGGGCACATGGTGAAAATTGGATGCTTACTGTGTCCGGTAGCCTTCGTGGTCTTCGTGTTACTGAGGTTCAAGTTCGATCATTTTCGCGAAAATTTTCATGCGGCAACTTTTGTAAGTTGCTCGGCATCAGCGTAGCAGGCGGCTAGCTAGTTCCTGTCGTTCAAACGATCGATGTCCTCCCTGGTAAGAGGGTTTGATCCCTTTCGGTAGTTGGGGTAGACCTAACAGTCGTGGCACCAGCCGGCATTTCGATTACAGCAGCGCCAGCCGAGCGTTCATGTCAAGGTCGAACCGCCCATACGGGTTCACGTGCTCCCATATCAGCGGCGTCAGCGCGGCGTAGTCGCGTGGTGTCAGCCGTCCTTGCCAATGCGGCTGCGCCAGAACCTTCTGAATCATCAGCGTGTTGATATAGACCATGCAGTTCTGAATCAGATGCAGAGCAAGCATGCTGATCTCGTGGTCTTCCGGTCGATTACTGACCATTTCTCCGCGTCGGGCGAAGAACACGAAGTCGGTGGCGCCGTTCCATTGTTCAACCACGTTTAACCCTTCGTTAATCTCACGGCGCAACTCTTTGGAATGTAGATACCGGCAGAGGAAGATCGTCTTGATTGCCTTGCCCAGTTCGGCGAGTGCCTTATAGGTCGGGCGTTGCACGTTCTTCTTGGTGAAGCGCCGCAGGATAGCTTCCGTTTCGGCTGTTCCCTGGAGCAGAATTATGGGCATCGACGAGATAAACGCTATGGGGGCTGGAATAGCCTGCGGAGGAATTGAAATTGAATCAGTTGTTCGGAAAGGCTCAGTGGTGCTGTGCAATTCAGTGACGTTTCCGATTGAAAAAGTCTTTGTCGAATTCGAAGACGAACACTTGGCGATCAGTTTTGTGGAAGGCGTTAAAACAGGGACCGCCAATATCGCGCTTGATGAAGACACGTCTATTAACGCTGCGCCAAAAGTGCTTCAAGAAGAGTACGAGTTGGCCTTGGTTTCTGGTGACGAGGAACGCCTGGAGGGGGTTCTTACCGGAGCTATGGGAAGAGTACGGCATTCACGGCGAAAACCCTCCCGTCCGAGAAACGTCCGGTATTAAGCGCCTTGCAATCATGCACGATGATGGCGTGAACGCTTTCGGGTTTAAGGGCCATCCGGACATATTACTGGAATGGATGATTGCAAACGGGTTTCCAGTCAGGGATGTCAACCTGGCTTTGTACGACTAAAGCCAATTTCAGTAGTGGATTCGCTCCATATCTTCGACAAGCACCTTCCGTCCGCGGCGGTACACAAAGTTTTGTGGTGCGGCTATCGGCGTGGCCGGCGAACCGTTGAGCCACTTCGCGTGCTAACCAGCTTTCATGTTCCGCCTCAGCCGGACTTTTGAAGGAGTTCGCCTTACCGCTCTCCATTTTTCGCCTCGAAAGACGTCGGTGCTTTCACTATATTAACGGAATTCATGAACAAGCGTCCTCCCGCCAAAAAGCCTCAGGCCAAGATACAAACGGCAAAAAAGCAAATCCCCGTCAAGAAGATAGCCCCTGACAGAATCGAGGAGCTCGTAACAAAGCACCTTGGGAACATAGGGGAGGCCGAGAACGCCTTTAAGAGCGTTTCAGCGTTGCTCGAGAAACACAAGACCAAGTATCCAGAACTTGAGCAATATATAGAGCACGTATCCGCATCCGATCGCTCAATCCAGATCCTGGAGGATATCAAAGACCCAAGGCGAGCTCACTATATATTTAAAATTCTACTTACTGGCGTGGAGCCGGCATAGAGCGTGCCTTGGACAGATTCAGTTCGCGCTTTTTTGAGCCCATCGTGCAGAGATCGGCTCCAGTCGTGTCGTAGCCACGGGCGATAAACTTTTGGCCGGAGCCATTAGCCAGCAGGCTCTCCGGACGATAGAGGCGCTCCTGCAAGTTTCTTCGTAAGGATGCCGGCGCCCCCCCGTTAGCCCGCCTCCGGATCATAGGCGGCGGGTCCGAAGATCTCCTCGCGGAAGCAGACATTGTCGATGGCGCCTTGGAGCAGATACGGCTTCACATAGAAACCGCCCGAGTAGCCGGGCACTTCGGCGAGCCCGCCATCGAGCACTGCGGTGGCGCCTTCGGCTTTGCCCTTCTCCAGATACCCGAGCACGCGGTCCTGCTGCACTTTACTTACCAGCGGTCCCATTTCCGTCGCCGGGTCCAGCCCGGGGCCAATCTTCGTCTTGCGCAGCACTTCAGAGACGGAGCCAACGAACTCATTGTAGATTTTCTCGTGAATCATCCAGCGTGTCGCGGTGCAGCACACCTGGCCGCTATTCATCGTGATCGCGCCGGCGAGCTGCGCCGCGGCGGAGGCTACATCGACGTCGTCAAACACCGCGGCAGCGCCTTTGCCGCCCAGCTCGAGTTTGCACGGGATGAGACGCCGTCCGCAGGCTTCGCCGATATTGCTCCCCACCTCGATCGATCCGGTGAACGACATGCGGCGCACGAGCGGATGATTGGTCAATGCTTCGCCCGCCTCGGGTCCCTGGCCGACGACGACATTGATGACGCCGGCCGGGATGCCGGCTTCGGCCGCCAGCTTAGTCTTGCGCGAGCGAGATCGCCTTGCCCACGTCGAGAGACTCGATCTGCGCGAGCGTTGCGCTTTCCTTCTCGGCCCGCTCGGCGAAACGGTGAAGCAGGGCGGAGCGTTCGTTAGGCGGAGTCGCGGCCCAGCCGGGAAAGGCCTTGTGCGCGGCCTCCACGGCCGAGTTGATCTCGCGGGCGCCGCCCAGCGAAGTGGTCGCGAGAACGCTGCCGTCGGCGGGATTGATGACGTTCCACGCCTGGCCATCGGCGCTGGGCTGCCAGTCACCGCCGATGAAATGCGAAATTGGCGAGGTGGAGAGGTAGTTGGATACGGATTCGGATATTTTGGCGTTCATGGGAAGTCAGGTGTTGCGTATTGGTCACGCCGGAGACGATCAGGCCAGTTGGGCCGTTTTTGCAACTCCCAAAACTGTGTCCCTTGGTTCGTCAGTTGTCACGTTGTACGAAATTAGGAGACTGTCGATCGCTTGTTCTCGAGGGAGTCTCTTCTTTTAGTACAATTTTCAAATGCACTAAATCAGGTGTCGATTTCAGTTAAAACGAGGCCGGTAAAAACCTGGGGGTCAGGCGGCGATATCCGCCGGTACTGAATGATGCCCGGTATACCGGTCCAGTCGCCCGTTGATAATCGCCGTTTTCACTTCATGCTGTTCAAGTTTGCCCAGTGAGCCGCGAGGCGTTCCTGGAAATCATCCCCATAGGGGAGATACAGGAATTCCTTTTCGAT
>CAZMNG010000303.1:0-5636 GCA_964567505.1 uncultured Chthoniobacterales bacterium | reverse complement strand
ACTCACCTGTTCACGACCGAAAACCCGTTACCCCTTTTCGGAGAACCTCTAGCTATCCTTCCCCATCCGATGCCAGTACTCCGGACCTCTTAGATCACGCGATAATTATTCAGGGCGCTCGCGAGCAGAGGGGTTCGGGGACCGGCTCACAAAAAATAACCGCGCGACCTCGCGCTCCCCGAGCACCTCTCCCAGGCAGATGAACGCAGAATATGGGACTAAAATAAGAAAGATGATCAAACAAACCGAAAAACCCTGGAGGAATGTCGAGCCGACGACGTGGGCCAGCGAGTCGGCCAGGGCCCGGTGGTGGATCAGGCCGACGAACAACTCCTCAAGCGTCGTGAGGACAAGCAGCAGAATAAGAAATACCAGGGAATGGTAGAGTGTCGGCCAGATGAGCGCCCTATCCCTGAATCGCTTGCCCATGTGCATCGCGCGACCGACAAGCATGAATTTGGCAAGGAGCAGGGCCTTCACCGCCGCAATGCCCCATACCGTGTAGCCAATCCCCACCTGCTGCAACGTGGCGCTCTTGAACAGCACGACTGCCCCGAGACAGACGTAGAGGTAAAGAGACAGAACCGCTAATTCTTTTAATTCGCTGACAGCCTTTTCGCGCAAGGCCGGTTTGCGGAGAGCCTGTTCTGACATGCTGCGCCCCTGGGATTATTCACGGGGGATGATACCATACCCGGGCTAGGGGCTCAAGCCATTCCCGAATGGAATGACACCGTTGGAGTCGGGGTAGCCGGACGAGCCCTCGGTGATGCACGACCTCGCGAATTGTCGCGGACGATATCGGGGCAATCTCGAGCTGCTTGGGATGTTAATCGATGCTGGAATTCGCCAATTGACGAATGCGTTCCTTAATCTAATCAGGCGTGTACATCCAGTCTATCTGGGCAGCGCGAGTTGTCTTCATGGATCCCACCAAGAACTTTGGGTAATTGTCGGCCTGCCTCGCGCTCCATGGCGGAAACGCAGAACTTCGATCCGGTCGCCTTTAACCCCTACACGATAATAATCGGACGCTCGAGTGCTCGTCCGTTGGATCTTTTTCGAATACGACCTCCCGCTTCCCGAAATTCGCGCAATACAGCAATCCTGTCGCGAAGCCGTCTAACGTATCGCTCTGCCGCCGAAGGGTCATAACCCTGCTGAAATACCCGATTGGACCTCCCCGAGCAACTGCCGGCACTTCAAGCTAGCCCCAAATCCGGCAACCTGGCTGCCGCGCTTGGGCGGCAGGCGGCCAACCCGCCGCCCGCGCCGGAGTACGCCGCTCAGTGCCCTCCGGCGGCCGCTTCGTGCATCATCGCCAACGCCTGATCGAGCGTGAAGGTGTTCGGCTTCTGGATGGGCGGGAAGTCCTTGAAGGTCGCCGCCCACTGCGCCCCGAGCGCCTGCGCGCCGTACAGAACGGGGATGTGCTCAATTAGCCATTGGTAATATGTGTTGGACGTTTGGTCCGCGCGCTCGTACGGATCGGTGCGCAGATTGAAGAACTTCGGTACCCTGAGCCGGGTGAACGGCTCCGCCCAGATTTGCAGCGTGCCCTGAGCGCGCTGCTCCATGAACACGACCTTCCAATTGTCGTAGCGCAAGCCCAGCACGTCGCCGTCGTCGCTCAGATACATGAAGAACTTGCGCGGGCTCTCCTTCGCTTCGCCCGTGAGGTAGGGAACGAGGTTGTAGCCGTCGATATGGTTCTTGTAGGTGCGCCCGATCGCCTGATAGCCCTGCTTCAGTTTCTCCACGACGTCCAGATCGCCCGCCATCGCCAAGAAAGTCGGGAACCAGTCGTGGTGCTGGACGATCTCGTTCGAGATCTGGCCAGGCGCGATCTTGCCCGGCCAACGCACCACCAGCGGCACGCGAAACGCGCCTTCCCAATTGGTGTTCTTCTCGCTGCGGAACGGCGTCATGGCGCCGTCCGGCCAGGAGTTCATGTGCGGGCCGTTGTCGGTCGAATACATGACGAAGGTGTTGTCGGCGATGCCGAGCTCATCGAGATAATCGAGCGCCTGGCCGACGTTCTTGTCGTGGTCGATCATAGTGTCATGGTAGGGCGACTGCCAGCGTCCCGCCTGCCCAATGCTCTCGGGCTTGGTATGCGTGAAGAGATGCATGTGTGTGAAATTGAGCCAGACGAAGAATGGTTTCCCCGCCTCGTTGGCCTTCTTCATGAACTCCTTGGCCGCTGCAACGAACTCGTCGTCGCAGGTCTCCATGCGCTTCTTGGTGAGCGGGCCGGTGTCGGTCACTCTCTGCTTTCCCACCCTGCCCCAGCGCGGCTCCTCGGTCGGATCGTCCGTGTCCGTCGCCCAAGAATGGATCACGCCGCGCGGCCCGAATCGATTGCGGAAGTTCGGGAAGTCCTTCTCGCTCGGGTAGTCAGGCGTTTCGGGCTCCTCTTGGGCGTTCAAGTGATAGAGGTTGCCGAAGAACTCGTCGAAGCCGTGGTTGGTCGGCAGCATGCGGTTGAGATCGCCGAGATGGTTCTTGCCGAACTGGCCGGTCGCGTAGCCCTGGTTCTTCAGACAGGCGGCGATGGTGACTATGTGCTCGTCCATCCCGATCGGCGCGGCGGGAATACCGACCTTCGAGAGGCCGGTGCGATAGACGCTCTGGCCGGAGATGAAGGACGAGCGGCCCGCGGTGCAGGACTGTTCGCCGTAAGAGTCGGTGAACATCATGCCTTCCTTGGCGATGCGGTCGATGTTGGGCGTTTTGTAGCCCATGAGGCAGTGCGAATAGCAGCTCAAGTTCGAGATGCCGATGTCGTCGCCCCAGATGACGAGGATGTTCGGCTTGTCCGTCTTAGGCATTTCAAATTCCTTTCATTGGTTCGCTGGTTCAGGCCGTGCAGTCGGTCGTAGAGGTTGACCGACAAACGCATATCTTCCGACTTTCTTGGGGGTGTCGGCGATGGAGTTTATGTTAAATGCACCACAATGATGTATCCAGCGAATTTTGCAGGGCGAAATAGGAATCTCAAAACGAGGCTTGAGAGAGTGTCAATTGCCACGTTATCCGAGCTGAAATTTTCCAAGGTATTTGATATACTCGCTCGCTGAATGCGAGAGTTGTCGTCACTTGCCGAGTGAGACCGAAAGATCGCTCTCGATCGTTACCGGGGCGGATGTCGGTTCGCTGCCGATGTCCGTCCCGCTTTCAGTCTTAATTTGTTGGCAGCATGAGGACATAGCTCTTGAGAGTGCGGACAAGCAGCCAGGGATAAGCCAATGCATCCTGACGCAAACAGACACACAGGGCATAATGGTCTGTGCCGAAAGAGCAGTCGGATCCGACTGACAAGGCTTTTGGGAATGATGCGCGCCGGAAGCGCTGCGGTTAATTCCGCGCCTTTTGAGCCCACGGTGCAATGTGCCAAGCGCCAATTTATGTTTGTGAGAGGATGTTTGAAAAGTCCTGCCAATGCCGAGTTCACAGACGTGGTACAGGCTTCATGGCAGCTCTCCGGAAGCTGAAGTAAGCACATACTCGACAGAATTTGACGGGAGTCAGGACTTTTCAAACACCCTCTCAATTAATTCGGTTTCAAAACCACGGATGTTGTCGGTTCGAGCTGTTTACGTTCTCAGTTCGCTACATATAGCGAAATGACCCTGGGATCATGAAGACTACATTTCGATTCGGCTTGCCCCGCCAGGCAACCTGACTGCTCCTGGATATTTGTCGCCTGGCAGTTGTCGGCACAAATGCGCTCGTCCCAGCATGGTGGCTGGTTTAGAATGAGCTAGATCTTCCACGGATCTCATTTTGCTAACCGTCCGGGCCGCTTGATTTTGGTCGTCCGCCACCTCAAACACAAGCCACATCGCCTCCACATATGTTAGCGGCCCTCATGATATTGTCGGCAAAGAGCCATCACGTCAACGGGAGGATCCGCGATCACCTGATGTCGTTATTAGTTCTTAGTTTAAGAGGACGCTCCTTCATTTGCTTCCTGCGATTCGACACGGAATTTCGCTTCTAACCTCTCAAGTTCGCCAGGTAGTTTCAATATTTCTATCCAGTGGCTGGGATGAATTTCCGACGGCTCGCGAGGTGCAAATGGATCTGAGAGCGCATGATTTGCAAGATTTAAGCTCAGGAGTGGGATCGGCAAACTTCCAACTGCGACCTGAAGAAGTTCGGTGGCAGCTGCGTATGCCGCTTGCGCGGCAGTTCCGCTAGGATGCTTCCCGGTATGGGCCAGTGCGTTGCGGGCCTTACGCGCCTCCGCCAGGTTAGAGAGAGTTTCTCTAGGCAACAAACCGATCTGATGGAGAAGTTCATGCCGAACCGCGATCGTCCATGTCCTCGGATCCGAAAGTTGGTCGGCCCGTCCCGCAATTGGATTCGGAGCCCTGGCTGGCGTCAGTACATGGCGCTCCCAAAGGTTCGAAGTGATTTGCTCGATGCCAATCCAAAGATTGGCGAGAGACGAGCCCCAGTCGTGACGCGCGATTCCAGTCACACCCTTCAAGAGGAACTCACCGCTTAGCTCCGGCACCGCGTCAACCATAGCGCGACCTGCTGCCAAAGCCGAACTCAAATCAGCTAAGGTCACAATCCGGGGCTCAAGAAGTGCAATGGCTTCAACCACAATTTCGTGCAACTCGGAATAGTCCCATGCACTGCCATTTACTTCTTCAACGAGTGACATTCCAAGGTGGCGATTCCGGATTATTCACGATCCGAAACGGATGAAGGAAAGCGATCATGCATGGCGCACGTCTCTTTTCCAAAGGGTCATCAGGTGTGACGGACAGATATCCTACGGGCATGGAAGAGATTGACGTTATCCGAGTTGCTAAGCGAGTTTTCGAATAGCGGGTGACCGAGGAAAGGTTAAATTCCGACAAAGGTACCAAATGCGACATGGCGAGCTCACCTAATTTAGAATCGGTCACCCGCGTAATCCCGTATTCATAGGCGTTCAGAATTGGCTGGCCGCAGAGAGTTTTTGGTATTTTGAGCATTCCAGAAGTTTCACTTGGACCACTGGCGTTCTTCGCGGAACACCACGCCATTCAGGCGGCTAACGAAATTGCTAGGTTCCGCCAATGATGGATAAGATAATCGGGCGATGCATAATCTTGCGATTATTGTTGCGGCAGCGGAGGCGCCGGATAGCAGCCAGTTTGAACTCCCGCTCCCGACCTATGCGGACTGTTGACCCTTATGTCTACAAACGTGATCTTTGTCACATGCGAAGGCACGAATTTCATTCGGCGTGGATCAGAAGCGACGGCTCGGTAGGCTCCACGGGATCGGTTTCTTCCTTATTTCCTTGGTGGAGCTTTGCTTGACGTAATTTACCGCAATTGGCGAAAAAGGACTACACTGAGTACCGATTCGACTACAGGCAGAAATGGAGGTCGGCTAATTGTCGATTCTCGACGCCTCAGAGCAATCTTCCACTATTCATCGACCAGGAATAAAAGATCATGCAGACCTCCAACCGATTGCTTTGGGGCGCTCGCTCTTTGCGCACCCCACGTGAACGCAAACATTGCATCAAATTCGTGGCCGCGGCGTCGTGTTCCAAGACACCATTTGCCCGATCGGCGCTGGCCGTTGCAGCCTTTTGCACGGCGCTGATTCTGGCGGCATCCCAAGGCGCT
>CAZMNG010000302.1:0-5647 GCA_964567505.1 uncultured Chthoniobacterales bacterium | reverse complement strand
CTCATGACTCCAGGCACTTCGTGCCTGGCTACTATCAGGCTGTCCCTCTGGGACAAACGCCACTCGCCCCCCTCTCGAGCGCATCGCGTTAAGTTAATGCTTATGGGCGGCCGGACTCTTCGGGGCTAACCCCGCAACATGGTGAAATGCAGAGTGCATTTCACCATTTTGGAGAATCGGCCGCGCTAAGCGGCTCGCAGAGCCGCTTCAGACGCGGCGCACAATTCATGTTATGAAAAGTGCGGGTAGCGCGAAAAGGCGGAAGTTTTAAAACTTCCGCTTATTCAATCGTTAGCCAGTCTCAAATTTGGCCGTGGCTATTTTTTGATACCGAGCTTCGCAATCTGCGTGGCGGCGTCGTCGAGCGACGCGCCGATGTCGGCGCCGGTGAGCGCTTTTTGAATCGCGCCACGAGTGATCAGAGAGACCTGCGGGTATTCCGCGCCCCCTTCTTCGGGTCTTGCACGTGCGGTATCCATCTGCGCGATGAACGGCAGCAGGTCCGGGGCCTGTTCGCCCTCTTTCGCTGCGATGTCGCGGAACGAAGAGATGTAGTTAAAGGTCAGGCACAACTTGATGAGGCGTTCGGGATCCTGGACGAACGCGATGAACTTCAGTGCTGCATCCTCTGTCGCCTTGTTCGTCTTCATCACGCACCAGCATTCCCCGCCCAAAGGGACTACCGGTTTTTGGCCGGCTTTTGGCACCGGCATCGGCACGATCCCGAAGTCGACACCGCTTCGTTTTACCGCGGCTAACATCCACGGGCCCATGACCATCATAGCAGCCTTGCCTCCGACGAACTGGTTCGCAACGTCTCCTTGCTGCCAATTGAGTACGTCGTGCGATGCCAGACCTTTTTGCACCAGATCAACCCAGAGCTTCAGCGCTTGCTTTGCGTTGTCAGAACTAAGATCCAGGAGGCTTCCTCCGTTACTCCAAAGGAATGGTTCCCATTGCCAGGTGCATTGTTCGTCATTCGGGGCTGAAAAAGCGAGCCCATAAACCGGACTCTTCGTCAGCTTGGTTGCGGCGTCCACGAGTTCGTCCCAGGTGCCGGGCGGATCCTTGATTCCTGCATCGGCGAACATCTTTTTGTTGTAGTACAATGCGAGACTGTTGCTGCCGATCGGAATTGCGTACACGTGGTCACCGCTTGTGATGGCATTTTTCGGGCCGTTATAGATGTTCTTCCAATCCGGGAAGATTGACATCTGGTCGGCGATGTCGACGAGAACACCGGCTTTCGCGACACGCAGCACATCCGGATTGTCGATTGCGGCGATGGCAGGCGGGCGCTTCACTGCGGCGGTCTGGAGGGTTCGGCTAACCAACTCGCCGAACGGAACGTAGGTTAGTTTAACCGTAATATCCGGGTTCGCGCTTTCGAAGGCGGCAATAATCTCGCTTAAGCCCTGCTCCTGGTCCTTTACATTAAAATAGTGAAGGATCTCAACAGTGGTTTGTTCCGCGCGAGCGGGGACGAGTGATAACAACAGTGCGAAACAGACCGGGACGCCGATCTGCCAAATGGGGGTTTTTCTTTTACCGGGGGGTGCTTTTTTCACGGGTGTTCCTTTTAGGTTAAGGCGACTTGGGATTACGTTATGGGAGTTTAAGATGGGTAGGATATCGAAGCGGCGTTGCTATTTTCGTTGTAGAATGAGTTGCAGCAGGTTGATCGACAGGATCAGCAAGACGATGATTGTGCCGATTGCGGCAGCTTCGCCAAAATTCAGGACCGAGAAACCGACCTGATAGCCGTACGTTGAAAGCAGATGCGTGGCATTCGCCGGGCCGCCCCCCGTCATAATCCAGACAAGATCGAAGACTTTGACGGTATAGATCGTTCCCAGCATCAGAACCGCAATTGAAACCGGCTTCAGGATCGGGAAGGTGATATGTGCGACCCGCTTCCAGTACGACGCCCCGTCGAGTTTTGCCGCCTCGTATATTTCGGGGGATATGCTCCGCATTCCGGCATAAAGTAGAATGAAGTTGAATGGGAACCCGATCCAGATATTGGCTACGATCGTCGCGGCGAACGCGGGGTCGGGCTCCGCCAGCCATGCGCGGCTGCCTAATCCCAGAAGGATAAAAATCTGGTTGATCGGTCCCGATTCATTGAAAAGTGCCTTGAATATGTTTGCGGAAGAAAGCACGGGCGCAACCCAGGGAATCAGAAGGAGCGAGATACAGAGGTTTTTGAGCGGGAACGTCGCCTGGAAGAGCAGCGCCAAAAGAAATCCGATCGAAAATTGAAAGATCAGGCTCGAGAGCGTGAAGATAATCGTATTTGTTAGTGCTTTCCAGAAGACGGGATCGGCGAGAACAGCCTGGTAATTGGTCAAGCCGTTAAAGTCCATTTGTCCGCCGACGAATGTTTCGACGGTGGCGTTACGAAAACTGAGCGTCAAACTGTACATCACCGGATAGCACATCAGTACCGCGCAAAAGAGAAAGGCGGGAAAAATCAGGTTGTACTTGGACCACTCACTTCTTCGGATTGTAAAGATTGAGCGGCGTGCAGCGCGTTTGTCCGATGCGCTGTGAGGTGATTCGTTTGCAGAAACCGGGCTGGGGAGACGTGCTTGGGAGGACATGTGCTCGTTTTCTATTTCAACGCTCCGCGCGTTACGCCGGTCACGATCAGCCTGCTTGCGCAAACGACAAACAAAACAGCAGGGATCGCCGTCAGAACACTGCCGGGAAGCAGAAAGCTCCAGTCCAGCCCGTATTGACCCAGCGCTTTATAAAGTTCAACGGTCAGAGGCTGGATGCTGGTATCCGTGATAAAGCTCAGGGCGAAGATCAAGTCTCCCCACGGCATGAGAAAGCCAAATATTCCGACTGTCACAATGCCCGGCAGCACCACCGGGATGACCACCATCAAAAAGGCGCGGACCTGGCCGGCCCCGTCGACGAGTGCAGCTTCGACGAGCTCATACGGAAAATCGCTCATATAGGCGCGCAACATGATCAATGCGAATGGTACCGTGAACGTCGCGTCGGCCAGCACAAGTCCCCAAAGTGTGTTGACGAGGTCAAGTCGCGAAAACAGGATGAACAGGGGAATCACGAAAACGATCGCGGGAAGCATCTGGCTCGTCAGCATGAACGAAAAAAGAAACCCGCGTCCTTTCGGTTTCAGCCAGGTCATGCTGTAGGCGGCAGGCGTCGCAATGAGCAATGTCAGTAACGCCGTGAAACCGCCAACGATCAGGCTGCTTTGGACATGGGGCCAGAGGCGCGACAGGGCTTGCGGCCAATTCTGCCAGGCAACTTGTTGGGGCCAAAGATGAATCCCGGGACTGAACAGTTCCCGCTGACTCATGAAACTGCCAACGATGACCCAATACAACGGGGCGAGCAGGATCGCTGTGATCGCACCGGCCAGGAACGTCAGACGCCATTGCGTAAACCGGCCGGGCGGCTTCAGCGTAATTTCGTTTACCGTCGAGTTTGAGCCTCGACCGTGCTGCTGCGTTCCTGCATCGCTTGTCGAATTCATTTATCGCCGATCAATCTGTGCGTTCTCAGGAACGCGGTTACAGTTCTAACATCCGTGCCGCATCCAGACCAACATTTCTCCGGGTGCGCGGTTGTCCCAAGCGTAGTACGGGACCATCTTGATTGCGCAAGCATTTTTTGCGGGCAGCGAGAGCGGGTAGAGCGGGCCATCGGTCAGCTCCTCCGCGAATCCGGGCACCGAGAGCGTGACGATATCGCCGAGGTCACCTCGTTCACGGTGGATTGAAGGCATTTTTTCCGGATCGATCATCAATCGGTCGAGACGATTTCCATTGTCCGTTTCCTCTGCGCAGTAAATGATCGGACCACGACTCATCGCGGCCCGGCCGCGGTTCGCAGCGATTTCAAAGTTCGAAAAATGCTTCTGAACCGGCATCTGGAATTGAATCTGCAATTCGTCGCCAGAATTCCAGGCGCGGGAAATGTTTGCGTATCCCGAGTCGATCGTTGCGGCAACTTCGGTGCCATTGACGGCAAATTGATGGCCGGCGGCCCATCCCGGAACGCGAAGGAAAACATTAAAGGTCCGGGAGGGGACGTGGGTAAATCGGAATGAGGCACTTCCCTCAAGAGGGAAGTCCGAATTGGCAATGAGCGATGCGTCCTGTCCGTCGATCGTGAACTGGGCCTCGCTTGCGACGTAGTGATGGATCGCGATTGCATCGGAACGCGACGAATAGAGGTAGCCCGAAAGCGACAGGATCAGACGAGCCAGGTTTGCCGGACAGCAGGGGCACCACCAGGGCCACGCGACCCGATGTTGCGAGCCGTCGCTGGCGAGCGGGTTGTGGTAGAAGAAAGTTTTTCCGTCGAGTCCGAGCCCGGACAGAGCCGCATTATAGAGTGTCGCCTCCATCATGTCGCCGTACTGGCTGTTCAGGTCGAGATGAATCATCCGGTGGGCCCACTGGAAGTAAGCGATGGCGGCGCAGGTTTCCGCGTAGCTGTCGAGATTTGGCAGATCGTAATTATTGGTGAATCCCTCGTTTTCGGCATCCGAACCGATGCCTCCGGTAACATAGAGCTTCGTCCGATAGAGATCCTGCCACAGAGTTTTACAAAGGGTGACAAGTTCTTCGTCCTTGAGTTCGTATGCGAGATCCGCGACCGCGCTGTAGAGGTACATTGCGCGGACCGCATGCCCGACCACCTCTCGTTGTGCTCGAACCGGGATGTGCGCCTGCATGTAGGCATACGGAGCGATCGGGTGGTTCGGGCGGAATGGTTCCGAATCGAGCCGTTCGACGGCTTCCCGGTCGAAGTAATGCGGCTTCTTACCGCGCTCGTCGATGAAGTATCGACATAGATTCAAGTAGCGCTCTTCGTGTGTCAGACGATAAAGGCGGATGAGAGCCAGTTCGATTTCGGGATGCCCACAGTAGCCTGGAATCTGGCCGGGTCCGTTGCCGAAAACGGTCGTCAGATAATCTGCGAATCGAACGGCAATATTAAGCAGGTTCTTCTTCCCGGTCGCCTGGTGATGGGCGACGGCCGCTTCAATCAGGTGTCCGGCGCAATAAAGCTCATGAAGTTCGCGCAGATTTTTGAACCGGTGTCGCGGGCGCCAGGTCAGGATATGGCTGTTGAAGTAGCCGTCCGGTTGCTGAGCGCCGGCGAGGAGTTCAATCGTTCCGTCGACAAGCGTCTCAAGTTTTGAATCCTTGTGATGTTGGAGGAAACTGCTCGCTGCTTCCAGCCATTTCGCGACATCCGAATCCCAGAAAATGCTTCCGCCCCAGTACCAATTGGTCGATTCCCGCCGGCCGCGATGCATCCGCTGATCGAGCCGGAGCGCGTCCAAATGACCCTGATGGCGCATTTCATTGTAAATATGTGCCAGGGTGATTTGTCCGACTTGCTGCTGGAGTTTAGCCCAGTATCCGTCGGTGATTGTGACCCGGGTTTGATCGACAGGTTGCCATTGGGGGGCCATATCCACTATTTATTACGAAACGTGATGTTTGCACAGCGGGAGGAAGTGGTAGAAAACCCGGACGATTCCGACTTTTTGAAGGACGCGGAGAGGAAGCTGGAGAAAATAGAGAGAAATATTCACTGCAACGGCACAAAGCGCACAGAGGTTCGGAATTTATCCGGGGAGCCCGAAATGCGGAGC
>CAZMNG010000301.1:0-5659 GCA_964567505.1 uncultured Chthoniobacterales bacterium | reverse complement strand
CGGTCGAGAGCGCAACGTAGATTTTCGATTGACCGGTCCCGCGGGGCCGGCGGCTGCGTTGTGCATCGGTCGCCTGAAACCGCACGAAACGAAGTTGCTCAAGCCAAAGATTGAAACTAATGGTCTTTCCTGCCTGCTCTTTACTCGTCGCGCGCACCCTCTGACGGGTGCGAGCGCTGCATTATGGGACCTCCACTTGATACGCGAATGCTGCAGTTCATCGATCGCTGGATCGGGATGTTTATCTGCGGAATGTTAAGCTTTGTGCGGTTGATTGCAGGTAATCGCAATAACGCGCAGGCCGTTCATGTACCGAAAAAGATTCTGTTCGTAAAGTTTGCCGAGCAGGGTTCGACCGTGCTCGCCTACCATGCCGTCTCGCGCGCAGTCGAGATGGCAGGCCGAGAAAATATCTACTTTCTCGTATTTGAGGAGAACCGGTTTATCCTCGATGCAATGCGCCTCATTCCGGAGGTAAATGTCATCACCGTGGGCCACAAAAATATTGTCGATGCCGGTTTCTGTGCGCTGCGCGCACTCAAGCGTATCCGGCACCTCGGGATCGACTCAGCGATCGATCTTGAGTTCTTCTCGCGCTCGTCGGCCGCATTGACGTTTTTGTCGGGAGCACAAGCACGCGTCGGATTTCATACGTTTTTCGGCGAGGGACCGTATCGGGGCGATTTGATGACGCACCGGTTGCTGTACAATCCGTACATTCATACCAGCCAGAATTTTCAGTTGATGGTGGAGGCGCTTGCGCAAGCGCCCGGGAAACTGCCGACGTTTGAGGGCAAAATACCGAGCGCAGACGCGGTTTCACCGCGATATGTCGCTTCCCAGGCGGACCAGGAGGCCGTTCGCGCCATACTCCGGCGCGAAACCGGTCAGCCCGATGTCCCGTCGCTGATTCTTCTGAACCCGAATGCGAGCGATCTGCTGCCGCTGCGAAAATGGCCTGCCGACCGGTACATCGACCTCGCAAAACGCCTCCTGGAAGAGTTCCCGGATGCCGCGATTGGATTGACGGGGGCGCCAAGCGAAGCGCAGGCGATTGATCGGGTCGCGGCGGAGATCGGTTCTCCGCGATGCTTCTCACTGGCGGGTAAAACGACGCTGCCGCAACTCCTTGTGCTCTACACACTGTCTGAATTGTTGATAACCAACGACAGCGGCCCGGCGCATTTTGCGTCGATGACGCCAATCACTGTGGTCACATTGTTCGGGCCTGAGACGCCGGCCCTGTTCCACGCATTGACGCCGCGCGCAATACCAATCTGGATGCAGTTACCATGCAGTCCTTGCGTGAACGCATATAACAACCGGCAAAGTCCCTGCCGTGATAATATCTGCATGAAATCGATCACGGTTGATCACGTGTTTGCAGTCGCCTGCAAGGCTTACCTCGAACGACAGAAACAGACGGAAGCGGCGACAGCTGCCAGCGAAAAGTCATGACGAGGTTGTTTTCGTCTTCGTCCGCGCGCTGGGCATTTTCGATCCTGATTCTCGGGACAATCTTCCGCCTCTGGTACAGCACGCATTTGGAACTCGTCGGAGACGAAGCCTATTACTGGCTCTGGTCCAGACACCCGGACTATTGCTACCTCGACAAAGGTCCTGTGATTGCGTGGTTCATCTCCGCCGGGACGGCACTGTTCGGACAGACGGTCTTCGGAATCCGCGTTTTTGCGACCCTCCTCGCGCTCGGGACCGGAATTGGAATGTTCTTTCTGGGAAGACAACTTTTTTCGGACCGGGTCGGATTCTGGTCGGTCGTGCTCGCGACACTAACTCCGTTGTTTGCAGTCGGCGCGACTCTGATGACCATCGACACGGTCTATATCTTCTTCTGGACGGTTGCGGCTTTGACCTTCTGGAAAGCGAAAGACCAGGACCGTATCGGATGGTGGGTTCTGACAGGTGCGCTCGTCGGTCTGAGCATGCTCTCAAAGTACACGGGAGCAATCGAGTTGGTGTCGTTCGGCCTATTTTGCGTTTGGGACACCAAAAGCCGCCGGCATTTTCGACAATGGACGGTTCCTGCGATGCTCGTGGTTGTCGGCGTCTGCTTGGTTCCGGTACTTCTGTGGAACTGGCAACACGGCTTTCCGACGAGCCATTTCCTGGTGCATCGGGGTGCGCTGGATGAACAGATGCATTTGCGTCCCGTCGAGGTCCTTTCGTTTTTGGTTCAGCAGGCCGGAATCATCTCTCCGATCTTCTTTCTCGGGCTGATCCTGGCAATCTGCGTGCCTCGATTTTCACCAACACCGCGAGTGCCGACGATTTATCTTGTCTCGCTTTTTTTGCCATTATTTCTGCTCTACCTGTTTCTCAGCTTTCAGAAAGCCAGCCAGGCGAATTGGGCTGCCGCCGCTTACGTTGCGGGCCTCGTTCTGCTGGCGGCGAAAGGATGCGCAGCGCTCGGAAATCACCGCTGGGTCCGGTGGCTGGCCGTGACCGGGCTTGTGCTCGCGTTCCTTGAGACGGCCCTTCTCCACGAAACGTCATGGCTTCATCTGCCGGGGCGGCTTGATCCGCTGGATCGCGCCCGCGGTTCGCGCGATCTGGCGGCGCAGATCGAAGCGCTCCGAACGACGACCGGGGCGCAGGTTGTGATCGCGAACAAATATATGGTCGCGGCGTTAATGTCGTTCTACCTCCCGGGTCAGCCTGACACATTCATGCCGGTTTCAAGCCCGCCGTTTAATCAGCTCGTTCTGTGGCCGGCTTATCGCGATAAACACCCATCGGAAGATGCCATTTATATTACGGATGTTCATCGCGTACCGGCATCGATTTCCGCCGATTTCCCAGTGATCGAACCTGCAAGGGAGATTCGCACCGTCGAGGACGGCCGGCAGATTGCCCGGTTCTACGTTTATGTCTGCCATCGTTCACCAAACATAAAAGAGGCAACCGCATCAAAGTGATCTCCCAGGAAATATCGAATCCTGCTGGCGTTCGTGTGTCGCCACAGCGCGGTCTCCTCTTTGTTATCGTTTTGTGGGCTGCCATCTATCTGCCGGGGCTCGGTGCCATCGATCTGCGACACGAAGAGCCGCGGCGAGCGCTGCCGGGTCTTCACATGCTTGCGTTTGGAGATTGGCTGGTGCCGCGCGTTGGCGCGGAACCGTACTTGCGGAAACCGCCGCTGCTGAACTGGGCGATTGCACTGAGCTGCAAGCTCACCGGCGGCGCCACCGAATGGGCCATCCGGCTGCCCTCGGTGGTAGCAACCCTGGCGCTCGCCGTGGCGATCTTCGGGATTGCCGGACCGCGCTGGCTCGGCCTTCGTGGCGGATTGATTTCGGCGATATTTTTTCTGGTAAACTTTACAATGATCGAGACCGGGAGACTCGCGGAGCTCGAAGCCCTTTATATTTCGCTCACTGGGATTGCGCTGATTCTGTGGATGACCTCCTGGCGAAACGAAGCGGGCCCCTGGCAGCTCTGGCTGTTGCCGGCTCCGTTTCTCGCGCTCGGGATGCTGACAAAGGGGCCAACCCACCTGATCTTCTATTACGGGATCGTATTGCCGGTCCTTATATTCGGAAAAAATACGCGTTCGCTTCTGCACCCCGCGCATTTCTCGTCACTGATCGTTATCGTCGGGGCGCTGCTGTGTTGGGCTATCCCCTGTTCGCTGGCGGTGAGCGGCCATTATCCAACAGGTGTCTGGAAGTTCTGGTGGGGCCAGCTTGCGTCTCGCGCTTCCGCAGAATCGGACGAGCACTTTCGGTTTGGTGTCTGGCTGCTCAATGGGCCGCAGACATTGAAGAACTATTTGCCCTGGACGCTCCTGCTGCCGCTTTTGTGGCGCAAAGAGACGGTAACGCCAATTGCAACGGCCAATGAACCCGCCTCCCGAGATCCGGCCTTATTTCGAGGGGCCAGATCGGGAATGGTCGCAACCACCCTTCTCATGATCCTTTTGCCGAACGGTTCTCCGCGCTACATCTATCCTTTGATTGTTGTCCCTTGTCTGCTGCTGGGCCGGGCACTGACGGTGGGAAACGGTGAGAAACTTCCGGGCACAATTGAATCGGTCTGGCGGCAGATCAATTTCATCCTGCTCGCCATAGTTTCTGCCGGAGTTGGCGCTGCCTTTTTCTTCGCTCGCGGCAAAAGTGACATTCTTTGGATGGGGCTCGACGCGGTGCTCACCGCCGGCACCTGGATGTTCGCGCTTTCGCGAAACCGAGCGATACGCGCTTCCGATGCAAATCTCGACACAGCGTCTCGATTAACCGCACAGGTGATCGTCAGCGGCGTGATCGCCGCAATCGGAGTCATGATCTTTGCGACCGTTGTCATGCCCCGCGTGGATTCGGCAAATAAAAGTCGTCCATACGAAGTGGCGCGCATATTGCGCAGTGCGCTGCCGGCCGGCGCCACGGTTTGGGTACTGGAATGGAGTTACCGGCCGTTCTGGTACTATCTGGAGCCGGATGTTCGGTATTTTGCCAAGATCTCCGAGCTGCCCTCGAATGCTCACTACATTCTCTTGCCTGCGAGTCAGACAGAGAAGATCCGGCGCGACCCATTTTGGCGCGGTGCGCCCCCAAAATTGCTCGCACAGGTGAAGGACAGCGAACGCAAGGCCTTCGATCTGCTGGTCGTGTCTACCGACATCCCAGAACAGTAAATTGAAAGGTCGCGCCGGGACCTTCGTTCGCGACGGCCCAGAGTCGTCCGCGGTGACTTTCGACGATGGAACGACTGATCGATAGTCCCATGCCCAGGCCGCCGGGTTTCGTCGTATGGAAAGCATCAAACATTCGTTTGGCACTCAGTGGATCAAAGCCGATTCCTGAGTTTCGCACGAGAACACGAACCTCATCGCCCTCGCCGCTTTGGGTCCTGATGACCAGATCTCGCTCACGGTTCTCCACGGCGCTCATCGCTTCGATAAGTGCAACATTCAATGCGGATTTCAACCAGGCTTGGCTTGGATCGGTGTCAAAGGGACCGGGTGGAGACGATGACGGCACCTGGAAACGCCGAAATATTGACATCGCCAATAACGAGTCCTATATGGCCAGTGTCAAGCTTTCTTCTCAAAGGTCTCAATGAGGGCGGGAATTCGCTCGCGCGTGTGGCGAGGCACAATTTGTTGTTGACGGTATTCATACTTAATATAACATTACTGTCATGAACGAAATCTTGAAAACGAAAACAGCTCCCGTCGCAGTGCGGGCAAATCACATCAGCGGTCGCTAAGCTGATCTGTTGCCGGGCCTTAGCATCACCAGATTCCGTTAAACCCTAAACCGGAGAAGTAGAAAGACAATGCAACCTATTCTTATTCAAGACGTCGTTTATGTTCTCGCATTCGTCGCCATCGCTATAAGTCCGAGAGCAATCGCCGCCTATCTCGCGGTTCGAAAATAGTCGACTGGCCCTGAGGGGCGCCAGAATGAACCGCCAGATTTCCGCCTTGAATTTCTCTTCAGATTAATGCGACCCGGACCGGCGATATGAGGATGCCCCTGGTATTTCAATTAATATGCGCACCGATCTCAAGGAGCGGAAGAGACGAACCCCGAGGGACAGACTTCGCCAGGAACAACACGGGGCGAAACGCTTAGCCTGAATCCGGCAGTTTGGACATTTTGAATGCCAAAAGCACGCTCCGTAGGAGCGAGATCTTTAT
>CAZMNG010000300.1:0-5681 GCA_964567505.1 uncultured Chthoniobacterales bacterium | reverse complement strand
TCAAGCAACAGCCAATACGCGATAATATCGCTCATTTTTGCATGTAAGTACTAGCCGCGAAAGCATTCGCTGAGGCTCGGTAAATACCCCTCGACCTTTTCTAATCAGCGACACGCGCCAGGGCAACGATAGAACGCGGGTACACCAGATAGGATGTGCCTGCTACTGGCGGCGCATCGGAGAATAGACAGATGTCAGCGGGCGGTTCAAGAAACGTATCTAACCAACACCGCCACGGTCGCAAACCAGGCTCGGGAATGGGCGGTAACTCGAAGCGAAGCGGTTCCCAGTAGGCATTCAGCATCAGGTAGAGGTCCAAGTCAGCTGCTACGGGCGAGGCACTGATTGCCAGGCTGTGAGATCGGTTACTCCAATTGGGTTGATACAGCTTTACGCCGTGGCATTCGAAGCGAGCCCGCTCCAGCAACTGGTTGAGAGTATCGATGCCGCAGTTCCAACTCAGATAGGCATCCGCGCCGTCGCGATTATTCTCTCCGTTCCCTCCGTTTTGTTTGGCGTTGTATGAGACCAGATCGTTCAGGGTGAAGCCATCATTGCAGGTTACGAAGTTAATGCTTTGCTCGGGCTCACGTTCTGCATGTCCATAGATGTCAGGGCTGCCAAACAGGCGATATGGTATCCGTGCGACTGTTCCATTATCCGCTTTCATGAAACTGCGCACATCGTCCCGGAATCGGCCGTTCCATTCCTTCCACGAGTCGCCAATGAATGAGCCCACTTGGTAGAGTCCGGCGGCATCCCATGCCTCCGCAATGAGCTTGGTGTCGGCCAGCCCCGGATCCGAATCGACATCCCAGAGGACAGGTGGATTCTCCAGTGGACGCCCCGATTCGTCTCGCGAGAGGATCGATGCCAGGTCGAAGCGGAAACCGTCTACATGCATGACGTCAACCCAATAATGCAGGCTGTCACGAATGAGTCGCCGGACAAAGGGTTCGTTGGCGTTCAGAGTGTTCCCGGTGCCAGAGTAATTCGCGTAGCTCCCCGTGTCTCGATCAAGGATGTAGTAGCACTGGTTGGCGAAGCCCTTAAAACAGAGGGTTGGCCCGTTTGCGCCGCCTTCGGCCGTATGATTGTAAACCACATCGAGGATGACCTCGATTCCAGCTCGGTGGAGCGCTTTGACCATATTCCGGAACTCATCGACCGTGGCCAGGGGATCATAACCGTAAATCTGGCCAACTTCGATCCCCGGCACAGAGACATGCCAGTAGTGACGGCTGCGGTTAGTAACTGGATCCAGCGTAATCGTTCGCGCGGGGTAACTGTCATCGGCCTGGTCAAACAACAGCAACTCCACCGCAGTATTGCCTTGCGCGAAAACGCTGAAATTCACGCCACTCGGATACACGGTGACACCGATCGGAAAACTCTTACCGCGCGAAACTACGGTGTTCATGCGCCGTGACCTCGGTTCTCTTTTCTTTGTTCATGGGCGCCGATCCGTTGTGGTAGTCAATCCGTGGAGGCGCTCGAAAACCAACTCAGACAACATTTCGTCGGTGCAAAAACAATTGTGTTCGGGACGTAGTTGTTAGCTCCTTACTGGCGGTGAGTTAGTTTCCAGCATTCGCGAGCGATTTCCCAATCTTCTTCGGTATGAATAACTAACACCCGCACAATTGAGTCAGGAGCCGCAATATCCCAATCCAACCGAGATTGAGCGTTTTTCTCCCGGTCTAGTTTCAGTCCTAAAAATGCAAACGCTTCACAGGCAGCAACGCGCACTTGCGCGGCGTGCTCGCCTACTCCCGCCGTAAACACGAGCGCGTCCAACCCGCCCAGGCTAGCCAACATTGCACCGATGTGGCATCGCAAGCTATGCACATAGGCGTCAAAAGCGAGTTGCGCGCGAGCGTTGCCTTGGGCCATCGCAGTCAGAATTTCCCGCAGATCACTTGATAGGCCAGAGATGCCCTCCAAACCCGATTCCTGATTCAGGATCCGGTCGAGCCGGTCAACGCTGTAATTTGGCTGCCGCAACAAATGCAGGAGCAGGCCCGGATCGATTGAGCCTGAGCGACTGCCCATCATCAGATTTTCCAGCGGCGTGAACCCCATGGTGGTATTGAGACTGCGACCGCCACGAATAGCCGCCAGCGAACAGCCGTTGCCGAGATGACAGGTGACAAGCCGTAATTCATTCAGGTCGCGATCAAGGATCTCGGCAGCACGCGCTGCACAGTATTGATGGCTAATGCCGTGAAAGCCGTAGCGCCGGATATCTTCTCCATTCGTATGGACCCGGATAAATCGCCGCCAGCTCCGGTATTTGTGCGTGAAAAGCGGTATCGAACACGGCTACCTGGGGAACGGCACCGAAGACTTGTTCGATTGCAACGATGCCTTCCAAATTGGCCGGATTATGAGCAGGGGCTAGCTCGGCCAGGCGAGCGATTGCCGTTTTCACCGCAGCTGTAACAAATGTACTTTGCTCAAACTCGAGTCCACCATGTACCACTCGATGACCGACGACATCAATGTCGCTTGGCTGGACGATGGTCTTCGTTTTTCCGCTCCAAAGAGTCCTTAGCATATGGCCAGTTGCCTCTGACCGTGATTCTGATTTCAACGTTTCCTCCAGCGAAACGCCGTCTGCAGTTGCTACTTTCAGCTCCGCCAAGCCCTGGTGACGCGTCCAATCAATCTCGGCTTCCCAAAGCGGCCGTGCCGGAGCCGCCAGCGCTTCCGCCTCGAACTCATAAAGACAGCTCTTTTGGCTGCTCGATCCCGCGTTCAGAACTAAGATCTTCATGGTTAGTGCACAGGAAGGAGTTGCAGGAGTAACAGGAGTTCAGGAGTTGCAGAATGGGGAAACGGACCTTCTGATCTAGAGATCAACCCGATTATATGAACTGTTCACTCGTGAAGCTCTTCTCTGTAAACTCCTGCAACTCCTTCCCCAGTCTAGGTCCCTGGCCGGGAACGCAGGTCCTCGCTCATATAAGCGCGGTTACCCAGTTCCTGCAGTAGCGGCCCGTGCAGGTCAAACTTAAGCACGGTCACCGAGCCAGCCGGGATATCGATCCGATCTCGATATCGCCCGAGATCGATGCCCAACAGGTCACAGAGAACAATTCGGATCGTTGCTTTGTGAGACACAACCAGGACATTCCCCGTCGGATACTTTTGCTGAATCTCCGCGATCACCAGGGATGCTCGACTCGCAATCTCTACCGAAGTCTCACCTCCAGTCGGCGGGTTCCAGGCCGGTTCAGTCAGCCAATGGATGTAGTCGTCCCAATAGTGCTCTTTCACAAATTCGACCGTCTTATCTTCCCACTTCCCGTAGTGCATCTCTTCAAGCCCGGGTCGCAGTTCCATCTTGCAACCAAGCACGTCACACAATGGTTGTGCGGTCGCGATGGTGCGTTTCATCGGACTGACATAAACAGCCGTCCATGCCACCAGACGATAAGCATCGGCGAACGCTTTTGCCATGCGAACGCCCTCAGGCGTCAGTTCGGCGTCCACTTCTCCACAGTAGGCGCCGGTCTTGCTGTAAGTGGTTTCGCCGTGGCGTAGAAAATAGAGTTTCAGGCTCACATTACCTCCCTCACAGTCGATTGATTAGCGCTGGACTTGTTCAGCGCTGTCCTTTCAAGTCGAGTCACCCTAAACATACTCTTGCAGTTCAACCTTGACTGGTTTCGCGTCCCAGATTTTCTCGCAGTACTCCCGAATCGCACGATCGGAGGAAAATTTGCCCATGCGGGCCGTATTGAGAATAGACATCCGCGTCCACTTATCTCGATCCTTATACGCCTCACTGACCTGTTCCTGGCATTTTATATAGGCTTCGTAATCCGCGAAAATCAGGTATGGGTCGTACCGCAAAAGCGAGTCCACCAGTGGCTTGAACAAGTTGCTGTCGCCGCCGGAGAAGCCTCCAGAACTTATTTGATCAATCGCCTCCCGCAGCTCCGAATTAGAACTGTAGTAATCCCACGGTTGATAACCGGCAGCTCGTTTTGCGCGGACTTCTTCCGCGGTTAATCCGAATAGGAAAAAGTTCTCTTTGCCAACGGCTTGGCGGATTTCAATGTTGGCGCCGTCCAAGGTCCCGATCGTCAAAGCTCCGTTCAGTGCAAACTTCATATTGCTCGTACCGGAAGCTTCGTAACCTGCCGTGGAAATTTGTTCTGATAGATTCGCCGCCGGATAGATCCAGCGCGCTTGTTTAACGTTGTAGTTAGGCAAGAACACCACCCGGAGACGACCGTCTGCATCGGGGTCGTTATTGACGACTTCTCCTACCGAGTTTATCAGCTTGATGATTAGCTTGGCCATGAAATAGCCGGGTGCGGCCTTACCCCCAAAAATAAAGGTCCGCGGCACAATCTCGGTATTGCGATGCCGCTTAATGCGGTTATACAGCGTGATAACGTGCAGCAGGCCCAGATGTTGCCGCTTATATTCATGCAAGCGTTTGACCTGCACATCAAACATCGAATCCGGATTCACGGCGATACCGGTCTGCGCGTGGATGTAATCGGCTAAATCTTGCTTATTCGCTTGTTTAGCGTCCTGGTACTCCCGGCGGAATCCCGCGTCTTCCACCAATCCTTCCAGCTTGCGGAGATCGTCCAACTGTTTGATCCAGCCATCGCCAATCCTCCGGGTCACCAAGCTGGCCAGCCGAGGATTGTTTGATACCACGAAGCGGCGCGGAGTAACGCCGTTCGTGATGTTCAGAAATTTCTCCGGCCAGAGCTCAAAGAAGTCGTGCAGGGTGGTTTCCTGCAGAAGCTGGGAATGGAGTTCGGCCACTCCATTGACTTTATGGCTGCCAACCGTGGCAAGATAAGCCATGCGAACATATCTTTCGCCGCCTTCGTCAATCAACGACATCCGGGCAATACGCGCTAGGTCGTCGCCAAATTTCAGGCGCACCTGATCCAGGAAACGACGATTGATTTCGTAAATAATCTCCAAATGCCGTGGCAGGAGGGCACCGAACAGGCTAATCGACCACTTCTCCAGAGCTTCCGGTAACAACGTGTGGTTGGTGTAAGCAAACGTTTTCTCGGTGATCTCCCAAGCCGTATCCCAAGCCATCTGATGCTCATCCACGAGCAACCGCATGAGTTCAGCCACCCCGATCGATGGGTGGGTATCATTCAGCTGCACCGCAAATGTTTCGTGGAAGTCGTTTAAGCTATTTCTTTTGCGCAGATGAATCCGGATCATGTCCTGCAAAGAGCAGGAAACGAAGAAATATTGCTGCTCTAGACGTAGTTGCTTACCCTGAATGGGTTGGTCGTTAGGATAGAGTACTTTGGTGATGTTTTCCGTCACCACCTTGTCGTGGACAGCCCCGTAGTAATCCCCCACATTGAACTCCTGGAAACTGAAGGATTCCCGAGCCTCCGCTTTCCACAGGCGTAGTGTATTGGCGGTATTGACGTTGTAGCCGAGGATCGTCATATCGCAGGGAACACCGTTAATCACCTGGGCAGGAATCCAGCGCACCCGGTAGCAACCTCGCTCGTCGGTATAAGCTTCAGTATGACCACCGAAACCCACTTCAACGGCTGCCTCTGGACGTGCAATCTCCCAGGGATCGCCTAGACGCAACCATTTATCGGCAATTTCTACCTGCCAACCATCCTGAATCACCTGGCTAAAGATGCCGAATTCGTAGCGGATCCCGTAGCCGA
>CAZMNG010000299.1:0-5681 GCA_964567505.1 uncultured Chthoniobacterales bacterium | reverse complement strand
AGACGATCCCGTTGACGTCACCCCAACGCACATTGAGCCGGCCAAACTGCGTCTCGCCATTAACAGCGCCTCGACTATTGCCTCAAGAGATTCGGAGGTACGATCCGCAACATGCAAAGCTTCGGCTTTTAATGCCTTCGGCTGTGTCACCGGAAGCGCTCCGCGCCCAACCGCGGTAAATGGCTCCTATTGCTAGCCAATACGCAAAGCTGTGACGCGTGGAAAGTTCAATCATTTCCGATGCCAGGCGGTCCACCTCAGCAAGATTGAGTTCCTTCGCCGCGAGACCCGCTGCCCAAGAGAGAGCAATAGCTGATGCGTTCACATCATTCAGCTCCTTTGGTAGTGAGATCGCTTCCACTATGGTCGCTTGCGAAGAGGCAATCGCTCCGAGATGCCATTGCGATCCCGTTAGACCGTTGCGGGCCGGTGAGCGTATGACGGAATCCTTCCAAAACGGGTTATTCCTCCTGCTCCTGCTCCTGGTCGTGCTCGCGCCCGTCCTCCTGCTCGTCCTCGATACGCAGACACTCCGACTTTCTTAGAACCAACCAGTGGTTTGATCCGGTCCAGCCTGATCAGCTTGGGCTGGATCCGTTGAACTCGAGTGGGAGCACGAGGACGAGCACGAAGCACGAGCACGAGACGACCACGGAGGTGAATATCAGGGTTTACGCGCTGACAAGGGTCTGGCAGCGTTAATTGATTTGGTAACGTAAACCATGGCCCAATTTGGCCTTTCGGCTGACGCGTCCGCACTTCGTCCACGATGTAGCAAGGGACAGTCACCGGGCCGATCACGTGCTGCCGCATGAGGGAGAACGTCGCCTCCCATACGGTACCACCCCTTTCCTCGAAGATAATATAACCATTTCCAACCATTTTTCACGATTCTGGAACGACGACCGCCAATGATTCGAATTACACAGAGAAATAGGGAAAATCGCTGTTCAGGACGCGACAAAGCGCGTCCGTTGACGCCCATGGACGACGTCGGGAGCCAGTCGCCCGACAAGCCAATTTCGAAATTTCGGGTTGAAAAATCGATTGAGCACCTTAGAGAAACCTACGGCCCGGTTAAGTGCAGCCAATTCGCATCTGCCTTTTCGATGTTGCCATCAATATCGCTTTTAAAGTCCTTCAGCACGCCCTCGTTCCCACAGAGGTAGAGCTTGCCTTTGTAGATGGCGAATGCGCTTACGGTATCGATGTCGGCTAATACCCCGTTAGCGACTCCATAAGAACAGAACGCGCCATAGCGCGGGGCATACTTCGCGGGGTCCTTATCGAAATCGGCTTTATCCGCGGCCGAGGCGAATAGGTAGGTGGCTCCCTGATAGGTACTCCGAATCGCTGGATTCCCATTGACAGGCTTCCCTTCTTTAAAGTAGGCGACCGAATCGTACCCCTTCAGGATAATCCCTTGATTATCTACATTCACCTTGGCTGTCGCTATCCCCTTCGCTTCCTGGGGAGAAGCGCTCGGCTCGCCTGGCTCCTGGCCCGCCGTGGTCTGGCCAGGATCCGAGGTTGGCGGATTGGAGGCGCAGACTGGTCCGGTTGAGACGAGAACGACCAAGGCTGCAATGGAAGCCCCGGTCATCGAGTAGAAAAGTTGATTCATATCCAATGCCTCCTTTGATCGTCGTTTCGGGCTACTATAGCTAACGTATTAGCAACGGAAAACCTGAATTATCAATCACGGCATCGCCTGCAAAACTTTGAGCCGGAGGCGCTGGGCGGATAAGTCCTTCGGATCTGCCGCCAACGCTTTATCGACTGCAGCGAGGGCCAATTCCGGTCGGTGTTGGGCCAGCAAAATCTCGCCGGCCCGCGTGCAAAAAATGCTGTCTTTCGGGAGCCGTGCCAAGCCGAATGCACGCAGAAAATCAGCGCGCCTGGAGTCCGTTTCAAACCCGGCCAAAGCGATATGAAGCAAGGGATGATCTGGAAGGAAAACCAAGGCATTCCGCAGCCATTGTTCAGTTGCGTTTTGATTCGTCAAAAGGGCGTTATCCACCCACTCAGCGGCTTTGGTGTCGCTCGCCGGAAAGATTGTTCGCTCACTTCCCTTGCTCAAGAGCCACCTTAGAAGACGTGCGTCTGGACGAGGGCCGTCTGCCGAGGCCTTCAGTCGTCTCGCCAGCTCTGACCTGCTTGCTCTGTCTACAGGTACGAGCAAGCCGTCATCAGAAAATTCGAGCCCGCCTGCTACGGCAGAGAGTGATTCGACCGCCAGCGGCGCGGAAACAGGTAACGCGCCAGATGAGCTGCGGGCTTCGCTATTGGACTCTTTAAGCTGACGTGCCAGCGCCGCCGGAGTCGCCACGTCCCAAAGCCTGGCGGTTCTGTCCCAGCTCGCTGTCACGACTCGAGCACCGTCCGGACTAAAGGCGGCGCCTCGGACAGAATCCTGATGGTCAAAGGAGGCGATGAGCTTGCCCGAGGCGGCGTCCCAGAGCTTGGCGGTGTTATCTGCGCTCGTCGTCAGGATTCGGGCCCCGTCCGGACTAAACAGGCCATGGTATACTCTGTCTTTATGGACGAAAGTGGCAAAAAGCTTCCCCGTAGCCGTATCCCAGAGTCTGGCGGTTTTGTCCAGGCTTGCGGTCAGTACCCGAGTGCCGTCCGGGCTGAACGCTGCGTCAAGGACCTCATCCTGATGTTCGAAGGAAGCGAGGAGTTTCCCCGAGACCGCGTCCCAAAGCCTGGCACGGTGATCTGCGCTGGCAGTCAGAATCCGAGCATCGTCCGGACTGAACACCGCGTTATAGACCGCGTCCTGGTGGTCAAAGGATCTGATGAGTTTGCCGGAGGTTGTATCCCAGAGCCGGGCGGATCTATCCGAGCTCGCCGTCAGAATCCGAGAGCCGTCCCGGCTGAACACCGCGTCGTTAACCCCATCCGCGTGGACTAAAGAGGCGATAAGCCTACCCGAAGCCGCCTCCCAAAGACCGGCCGTTCCGTCCCTGCTCGCCGTCAGGATTCGAGCACCGTCCGGGCTAAACGCTGCCGTGTTAACTCCATCGCGATGAGCAAAGGTGGCGATGAGTTTACCCGAAGATGCCTCCCAGAGTCTGGCGGTCTTGTCGGCGCTCGCGGTCAGGACACGGGCGCCGTCGGGGCTAAGGACCGCATCCGTGACCTCGTTTTGATGGTCGAACAAGCGGATTAACTTCCCTGAAGTCGCGTCCCAAAGCCTGGCTGTTTTGTCGGCGCTCGCCGTCAGAATTCGAACACCATCTTGGCTAAATGTCGCGCGAAGGAGACCGCCTTGATGGGCCAAAGCGGCGACGGGTTCGCTCCAGGGCACCTCCCAGACGTACACAGTTTTGTCCCAGCCGGAGGTGAGTATCTGAGCGCCGTTCGGGCTGAACTCTGCACTCTGAACACTTACCGGATGGGCAAACGAGGCTATCACTTTGCCTGTGACCACATCCCACAGTTTGGCAGTATTGTCCCAGCTTGCCGTAAGAATTCGAGCGCCGTCCGGGCTGAACACCGCCTCTACCACCGGCCCCTGATGGGCAAAGGAGTTCACGAGCTTGTGCGAAGCCGCATCCCAAAGTTTTGCGGTTTTGTCTGCGCTCGCTGTTAGAATCAGAACGCCGTCCGGACTGAATACAGCGTGATAGACAGCATCCAGATGATTGAAGGAAGCGATCCGCTGTCCTGAGGCTGCATCCCAAAGTTGGGCAGTCCGGTCTTTACTCGCAGTCAGGATGCGGGTTCCGTCCGGACTGAATTCTCCGTGGTACACGGTGCCCTGATGCCCGAATGACGCGATCAGCCGGCCGGAAACTGCATCCCAGAGCTTAGCGGTGTTATCCGAGCTGGCTGTCAGTATACGGTTGCCATCAGGACTGAACACCGCGCCGAAGACGACGTCTTGATGGCCGAAGGAAGTGATCACTTTAGCCGAGGCCACATCCCAGAGCTTGGCGGTGCGATCTGCGCTCGCTGTGAGGATCCGGGTGCCGTCCGGACTGAACACGGCCGAGTTAACGGCGCCCTGATGGGGAAAGATACTTACGAGCTTGCCGGAGACCGCATCCCAGAGCTTCGCAGTTTTGTCCCAGTTCGCCGTCAGGATCCGCGCACCATCCGCACTAAACACCGCACCGAAGGCGATGCCCGGATACGTGAATGAGGAAACGGGTGTTGGCGGCACATTCTCAACGTGAACAATCAATTCTTGAAAGAAGCGCTCGGAGGAAGCGCGGTTTTGCGGGTCGAAATTGATGGCCCGTGCGAGCAGAGCGATGCCCTCTGGCCATTCGCCCAAGTGAAACTGGCGCTCGGCCTGGTTGAAACTTGTCCAGCTCGCCTGCCGCAACTGTTCCTGCAGCTTGGCGCTGATCTGTGCTTCCGATTTAAGCGCCTGGGCCGCACTTTCACGCTGGCGCTCAGCCCGGAGCCATTGAAATCCGGCTACGATCGCTAACATGCTGATCGCGGACATCAGCGCGTAACGAATGAGCGCCTGGGCCCTTTTGCGCCGATTTTGCTCAGCGATGCTTGCGTAGACATAATCAATTTGTTCCCGGCTGAGCGACGCGCCAAAGTCTTTGAGTAGCTTTTCACCTTCGGCCAGATGAAGTCCCGGTTCGAGTAGATCATCCGTTTGTTTTCCGCGGCTCAGCCAGAGCTTAAGGCTCAAATCCAGGCGATCGCGGATGCGCAGAAACTCGCGGTTTTCTTTCAACCACTCTCTGACGCGTTGCCATTCTCGAAGCAGCGCTTCGTGGGCGACGCTCACGGTGACCTCTCCTTGCGGATCGGTGTCGGCGACCAATAGCCGTTTTTCGATGAATAGATCAACAAAGCCTTTTGCGCCGGCCTTCGGATTGTGACCGGTTTCCCCTGTGGCGATCAAGTCGCGGTAAGGCATCGTCCTCCGGTTGGGCACTTCCTCTTCGCCCTGGCCCAACGTGACCAGGTGCCCCATCACCAGGGGAAAAGCTCTCTGATTATCCGGTCCTAAAGTGCTGAATACCACTTCAGCGTGCTTGGCGAGGGCGCCTCTCAATTCCCCGAGTTCGCGATAATCCGACCAGCGCAGCAATCCATCACCCCGGCTGCTCTGCTGGTCGTAGAGCAACGACAAAACGTGCTCGAGCAACGGCAACGATTCCGGTGTGGCGGAGGCAGTATCGCGCAACGCTTGATCTAGGCGTTGACCCGTTTCCCGGTTCTGCTCGAAGTGCAGACCGGCTGCTTCGGCCGGTAACCGGATCATGTTCCCGATCTCGGAAGGCGTGGGCGGCCGCAGATCGAATTTTCCGCCCGGCTTGCTGAGCTCAATCAGCTCTGGAAACTCCTGATACGAAGCGTAGAAATCATTCCGTAAAGTCGCGAGGACAAAGACTCGACCGCTCCGAACCAAACCAGCGAGCACAGAGATATAGTTCTGCCGAACCTCCGGTGAAAAACCGGTTGTGAACAATTCTTCCAACTGGTCAATCACCAACGCCAAACGGGCTTTCGGTAGCTCAAGTCTCTCCCTCTGCTGTCGAGCCACGTCCGCGTCATCTGATCTTCCCGAGGCCCGGAGTTGGCGCTCCTTTTCCTCCATGAAATGGCAATGCTGGGTTTTCCACTCCCGCGCGGCGTGATCAAGCGCGTCCCGAACCCGGAGAGCGACGCTGTCGGAGTGTTCCCTCAGTTCGCTCCCAAGGTCG
>CAZMNG010000298.1:0-5684 GCA_964567505.1 uncultured Chthoniobacterales bacterium | reverse complement strand
GGGAGAGGGAGCCACTTCGGGGATGCATGGTCCGATTGGTTCACAGCCCGCAATGAGCTGGGCATCCCTCCAGATCGCTTCTTGTAATTGGTCTGTGTTTTTAGGGCGGAACAGGTAAACTGGGCACGGAGTTCTTCAAAAACTCTGCATTATATAAACAGTTCTTCGCTGCGCGTGAGGAAATTTTGCGGCATAAATGTCTTGAAATCCCGAAGTAACGTCGAAGGATCTAAAACGCCGAGCGGCTCCTAATCATCCAGTTCCTCCAAAAAATGAACACCAACAAAACCACAAAAAAAGGCATGTTTGTCACTGACGATGGCCAAAACGTCCTATTAACCTTTCTGCTCCTCATCTTGCTATTTGCTCTGTGGGGATTTTGCAACGGGATGATCGACGTAATGGACAAGCATTTCCAGGAAGTATTGCACCTGGACTTGGCCCAATCTGCCTGGGTGCAATTCGCTCACTATCTAGGCTATTTCCTGATGGCCCTCCCGGCGGGATGGCTGGCGGCGAAACTGGGTTACAAAGGCGGTATCATTTCGGGTCTCTTGTTGGTGGCGGTGGGCGGATTGTGGTTTATCCCGGCGACGCACATCGGATCTTTTTGGGCATTTTTGCTGGGCGTCTGCATCATTGCAGCTGGTCTCACCTTCCTCGAAACTATTGCTAATCCGTACGCCACGGTCCTGGGGCCGGAGCAATATGGTGCCACTCGCATCAATCTGGCCCAATCGTGCAACGGCATCGGGTTGATTTTCGGGCCAATCGCGGGAGGCATGTTTTTCTATTCCAAGAATGCCGCAGGAGAGAGTACGGGCAGCGAGAGTCTCTGGATTCCTTATGCCGGCGTCGCGGTCGTGGTCATCATATTGGCCGTCGTATTCTTCTTTGCCAATGTTCCCGACATCAAAGCCAAGGACGACTTTCACATGGACGATTCGACGCCGGGGGTTCCGCACTCCGTCTGGTCTCACCCGCATTTTGTTATGGCCGTTATTGCTCAATTCTTGTACGTGGCCGCCCAGGCTGGCATTTTCAGCTTCTTTATCAACTACATGACCTCTCAAGTTCCTGAAATTCCACCCTCGTTGGACGCGTCCGTGCAACAAAGCCCCGACTTCTTCAAGCACTGGATGAACAGCTTGACGGAAATTCGCACCACGGGCGCAGTCGCTTTCAACAATAGAGGCGCCTCCAATCTGGTATCGGTGGGGCTCCTTCTCTTTCTTGGCGGCCGGTTCATCGGCACCGCTCTGCTAAGACGATTCGCCGCGGATAAACTTCTTGGTCTCTATGGCGTTATCAATACGGTGCTCTGTCTGCTCATCTTCTTCAAATTGGGCTGGCTGTCGGCGGCATGCGTCTTCGGCACTTATTTCTTTATGTCCATTATGTTCCCAACCATATTTGCTCTGGGCATTTTCGGCCTTGGGCAGCGAGCAAAAAAAGCATCGTCCTTTCTTGTCATGGCTATCATGGGCGGGGCGATTCTGCCAAAGGTGATGGGAGCGATTGCCGACGTGTCGGATCTGTCTCGGGCATTCATTGTGCCGATGCTGTGCTTTGGGTTTATTGCGGTCTATGCGTATTTGTGGCCGAGACTGAGCGGTTCGGAGGGCATGCGCGGGGTGTCGGCGAGGGGCGGGCACTGATGCCCGCTTGTTTATCTCGGGTATGATCGTCCACCGTGTCCAACGAACTCCCGTGCTGCCAGGATGAAGGACTCAGGCGATGCCGCTCTCCGGTTCGTAGATGAACACGAGGTCCCGGTCCATCCCTTTCGGATCGACCGACCTCTCGAACACCAACAGGTTCTCTGTCCCAATCAGACAATGCTCCATTCCGGGCTCAAAATGAAACCGGTCGCCCGGAGTAATTGCTTCTACCGAAAGCGGCTTACCGGCGGCGCGCCGCCACAGGATGAGCCCCGCGCCTTCCTGCACCACGATGTGCTCGTCTTTTTGTTCGTGCATCTCCAGAGCGAGGTATCCGCCTTGACGGATTACGAGATACTTTTCGACCCGCGGGTGCTCATGCAGAACGATGACCACACCTCCCCAGGGCGTTTGTATGATTCCGTCGCCACCCCGGTTGACCCTGTCGAGAAGCTCGCCAAAAAGCGTGGTCGCGCCAACGGGTCGATCGCTGAACTGCTCACTCCAGAGCGCGCATGCATTTCGGCAATAACGATTGAACGCGTCCCGGGAGTCGATGCGCGAATGGGTACTCAGACTGGACGCGATGGCGACGTACTTGGACGCACTGGTTAGCTTGTCGTAATTTAGATCGAAACTAGAAAAGAGTTTCATTCTCTACTAACACATTTTAGCATAGGAACGCCAAACGTTTGTTGCCACTCCACTTCTCTGCTCGTGCCTGTTGCCCAACTGTTGGAGGCAAAATGACGGGCTCTTACCAACCATCCCCACACATTCCCTCTGATGAATACTGAATTCTACACTTTTGGCGAAATCCTCTGGGACTGCCTGCCTTCCGGCAGACACGCCGGTGGCGCTCTGTTTAACGTCGCCGCTCATCTCGCGCAATTAGGAGTCTCCGCTTCATTACTCTCGGCGGTCGGCCAGGATTCGCTTGGCGATGAGATCCTGGAAGTAGCGAAGGACAAAGGGGTCAACATCGAGTTTGTCGGTCGCGCGCGAATCGGCCTTCCCACTGGGACTGTGATTGCGACCGTGGATGCCATGGGCAACGCGACATACGAACTCGTTCAGCCGGTGGCATGGGATGAGATAATTGTTTCCCCGGAGGCACTCGAAAGCGTGGCGAAAGCCGGAGCGTTTATCTTCGGCTCCCTGGCGACGCGTTCACCGTACAATCTCGACCAGTTGGACCGTCTGCTTGGGGTCAAGGGTCCGTTAAAATTCTTCGATGTTAATCTGCGTCCTCCATTCGCCGACCCGAACCGTATTGTCGAACTAGCCGCCCGCGCGGATGTCATCAAGCTCAATCACGACGAAGTCGGCCAGATCGCTTCCTGGCTGCGAACCGGTGAGGCAACACCAAATCCACCAGGCAACATCGATGCGGTCGCGGAAGCTTGTGCGGCTCTATCGGAAGCAACGGACACGCCTCGGATTTGCGTCACAATGGCCGCAGCGGGTGCCGCGCTGTGGGATCGGGGCGACCTCGTTTCCGCGCCTGCCCCGAAAGTGGTCGTCAAGGATACGGTTGGCGCAGGGGACGCGTTTATGGCCGGTCTCATGGTCGGGCTGACCCGGGGAGCCGACGCTCAGATAGTCGTGGAAACGGCTTGCCGCCTGGGCGCTATTGTCGCCTCGCATGACGGAGCGACGCCATTGCTGCCTGAAGAGATTATCAAGGAATTTAGATCCAAACTGAAGGCTGACAAGCCCTCTCCCCCACACGTCTAACCCGGGTTCTCTCCGCTTATTTGGTCCAACCGGCGTATCGGTCCACGTTGTCCTTGGTAATTAAACCGACCGGGATGAGGGTCAGCTCTTCCTTGGGCTTTTTGCCCTGCATAATCTCGTAACCAATCTTGACGGCCTCTTCGGCCATTAAGTAAGGATCCTGCGCCGCAGTAGCTGCGATCAAACTCGCGGGATCTTTCAGAAAAGGCACCATGTCCGGCGAGCCGTCCACTCCGACGATAAAGAACTCCTTCCGCTGGGCTTGCTTCGCCGCCAAGTCGCAGCCGATTGCGGTCGGATCGTTTTCAGCGAAGACTGCATCAATTTGGTTAAAAGTCTTCAATAGATCGCTCATCACCCGAAAACCTCCATCGCGGCTGCCGCCGGCGTTTTGGTCTTGCGACAGGATCTTGATATCCGGATGTTTTTTGATTTCCTCCAAAAAGCCGTCCACCCGATCGGTTACCGCTGTGACAGCTGGCCCGTTGATAATAACAATCTGACCCTTTCCCTTAAGCCTGTCGGCTAGGTATAACCCGTCTTTGGTGCCGGCCTGTTTGTTGTTCGAGGTGACCGTGGCATCCACGCCCCCCTCAGCTCCAACGTCAACGGCCACCACCGTGATGCCCGCCTGCTTCGCCCGTACGACCGCCGGGGCGATACCCTTGCTGTCCGCCGCACCGAGCAGGACCAGGTTAACGTTCGAAGCAATGAATTTATCGATTTGATTGGTCTGGTTGTTGACATCGTAATTGCTCGACAGCGCTGTGAAATTGACCTTGTCGTTGATATGCTTGGCCTGGTATTCCGCTCCGTGAGCTATCTGCACGAAGAACGGGTTGCCGAGGTCGCCCACAGTCAGGGCCACAGAGCTAAGTTTTTTGGTCTCCGCGAACGTCGGTGTTGTCAGGACGCCTGACAAAATCAAGCCGACAGTGGTTAGACTTCCAATTCGGAAGAAGGTGGCGATTCTCATGTTTTGGGGGAGTGAAAAGATCAGGTGAGGTTTAGATGAACAAAACGTAGGATCGGACGGAACTTACCATCATGTCTGGGTTTTCTCCCTCGCTTTAAATCGAAGTTCCCGCCGGAATCACGGCGCCTCTTGGCACCACTACCACGGAAACAACACACGACTTCTCCGATATTTGACCGGTCCCTACTCCCCTATCAGCGATATCCTTCACGCAAGGCAGCGTCGCCGACACAGTATCTGGCTACAGCAAACATGGCTAAAGACAAAATCGACCAAGCCCGCGAGAAACGCTTTCAGATGGAGATCGTGGCGGACTGTATCCGAATGATCGAAACCACCGACGGTGGCTGTTCCGAGTTGCAGCGGCTACCGGTTCGCCGTGCGCTGCGATCGGTAAGAGCTGCCGCTCGGGTTGTTCTTGTTTTGGCCTGCGCCTCACCGCTATTCCGACATACTGCAAGCGCAGAGCCCGAGCAGCCGCAAGCATCAATCAATGGCTCCGCACCGAGCGGACTTGTAGCCGTCATAAAAGACGAGCCGCAAAATCCATCGCTGGACCTGCGGGTATTAGATAATCCCTCCATCAGCGGTGTCGCGTTGCAGATCCATTGGAGCGACATCGAAGCGGTCGAAGGAAAGCCGGATTGGTCCAAGCTGGATGCGCTGTTCGATGCTGCCAAATCATCGAACAAATGGGTGCAACTCTTCATCTTCCCTGGCTTCTTCACGCCGGCATGGGCCCTGGAAGGCGTAAAGACCGATCGGTTCGCAATTCAATACGGACCCGGCACGGGCACCGTGCTGAGCCTTCCGATGCCATGGAACGGAGTGTACCTTAGCCGTTGGTTCGCCTTCTTGAAACGACTGAGCGACCGCTACGGAACGTCGCCCGCCTTCAAGGTGATCGCGGCTGACGGACCGACATCAGTTTCCGACGAGGCGACGTTGCCAAAGTCGCCGCAGGATCTTAAGAGGTGGCAAAATGACGGCTTCAGGCCGTCCAAGTACCTGGCGGCATGGCGGGAGACCCTCAAGGCTTATGGCGCCGACTTTCCCAATCAGTACGTTTCTTTGTCGTTGGGGCGCGCCTCAAATATTCTTGATATCGATGACGAGGGTAAGATCCACGCCAACAAGGGCTCGCACACCCGGCAAGACATTGTCAACGAGGCCGATACCCGCCTCGGGCGCCGATTTGCACTTCAGTTGAACGATATCCATGCCGGCCCCGACGCCAGCGGCTCCAATTCAAAAACCACGGATCAATACATCATTGGTTATATCGGACGTGTCGTTACGGGTTTTCAAAT
>CAZMNG010000297.1:0-5686 GCA_964567505.1 uncultured Chthoniobacterales bacterium | reverse complement strand
GCGGCGATGGAGCGATTGATCAGCAGAAGCCTTCGGCCCGAAGAGGACTAACACACTAACGTCTTATGTTCACGCCCATGGGCGGTCGCCGGACTCTTCGGCCACCCGGGTCGCTCACGGATCGCCTCGGGAGGAAAATTTCACTTAGTCAGCGAAGAAACTTCCAGCGTCAATCAACGCCTTCAGCCGATCGGCCAATCGGTGGCGCAGTTGAATCATTCGGCTCGCGAACCATACCGCATCGAAAATGTCCTTCGTTCGAGCCGGGCCCTTGCCGAGAAAGATCCTGGGGATCGATTCGTCGTAACGGTCAGAGACCATCCTTGCAGTCACAAACGGCACGGAACGCTTCGTACAAATCGCAGCGAACGCCGCCGACTCCAGGTCGACCGCAACGATATTTGCGCGGGCGCCTATCCGCATTTTCGTCGGCGGCTCAGCGACTTTCTCCACACACTCAAATACACCGCTCGCGTCGAAAATTTGCTCGGTTCGGAGACGGCTTAAGAGGCCAGGCGAACTGAAGTTTTCTCCGAGAAGAAAGTCGCCGGGCTCCAGAAGCGTGCGAACGGCACCGGCGAACCCGGAGTTGATCACTATGCCGGGCTGAAATTTCGTCACGATCCCGTTGAACTTTTTATGATCACGCAGACACATGCCGAGCCACGTAATTCCGACCTCGCAAGAGTCGAGTCGACCAACGATCATCTCCCCGGTGCCAGTCCGCTGAGTCAGCCGCCGTTCAAACGGCACTCCCTCTTGCCGGAGCGCGAATGTGACGAGAATTTTTGGCACAATCCTGGACGCGTTAACTTTGAAACTTCAGCCGCACCTGCACCAAAGCAGTCTGACTGCTCTGTGCTTTCAGTTCGGCACCAGGCTGTTTCTCGGGGTGCTTCAACGCCTCCAGGAACAGATCCTTAAACTCGGGAGCGATTTCTGCGAGCACTTCCGTGCCGTCCGCGTCCCCTGTTCCCTGGACGGCGGTTCCGCCGAACTTTGCCGCCAGCGCTTTAATCCTTGCAATCTCTTCGTCGAGCTTTCCTCGCTCAATTGTCAGCTCGACTTCGGCGTCCGCGAACGGCGGCAACCCAATTTCCTTCTGCGCAGTATTATGTAGCAAATCCTTAAGCTTGGACGTATCCGGTTCCGGCTCCGGCTTCGCCTGCAGGAAAATGACCAACGCGATTCCCGCCGCCAATCCTAGAAAGAATATCCCTCCAACCAGGAAAATGTTTCGGTGACGCGCAAGTATTCGGATATTTTTTATTGCGCAATCAACGTCGATCGGCTCGAGATTTCAAATTGTGAGTGAACTAGAACAAGGCAAGATCCTCGTTACCGGCGGCGCCGGATTCATCGGCAGCGCGCTGATCTGGGGCCTGAATCGGCTCGGTCTTCGAAATATCCTGGTTTGCGATGAACTTGGGCCGGACGAAAAATGGCGGAATCTTGCTCCGTTGCTCTTCGACGATTACCTATCGGCGGCCGAACTTCTCGCAGCGGTCGAATCTGACAAGCCATCGCTGAACGGGATCCGATGGGTATTCCATCTCGGTGCATGTTCTTCGACCACGGAACGGGATGCAGGGTATCTGCTGCAGAACAATTATCGATATACCAAAGTCCTTTGCGACTGGGCTCTGGCGCACAGCGCCCGGTTTGTCTACGCATCGTCGGCGGCGACGTATGGCGACGGAGCGAATGGGATGAACGACGACGAAGCCATCATCGAGGTCCTGCGTCCGCTGAACGCTTACGGTTACTCAAAGCAGCTATTCGACCTTCACGCAAAACAGCATGGGCTATTTTCGAAGATTGTCGGCCTGAAATATTTCAATGTCTACGGCCCGAACGAGTGGCACAAAGGGGATATGCGGAGCCTTGTCAATAAGGCTTACGCTCAAGTCGTCGACACCGGCCGGATCAGCCTTTTCAGGAGCTATAAGCCGGAGTTTAAAGATGGCGAGCAGAAGCGCGATTTCCTATACGTGAAAGACGCGGTCGATATGACCATCCATCTCGCGGTAACCCAAACGGCAAATGGAATCTTTAACCTCGGTTCGGGCAAGGCGCGCACCTGGATCGATCTGGCGAACGCCGTTTTTTCGGCGCTTTCCCGCCCGTCTCAGATCGATTTCATCGAAATGCCAGAAGTGATCCGGGACAAATACCAGTATTTCACGCAGGCCAATATCGGAAAACTCGAGAAGACCGGCTACCAGGGACCAAGACTGACTCTTGAGCAGGCCGTCGAGGATTATGTGCAGAACTATCTCGTCCCGCACCGGCACATGGGACAATAGTGTCCTGTCCCTGAAAAAAAGCGGCGGAAAACCGGATTTCTGCGCAAGGACCAAAAATCGTCGTGCAACCCGGTCAAAATAGGGCGAAACTAGGCGATGTCTCTCAGCGAACGTGCAGCCAAAGCCGCAAAGATAGCTGCAGAACCTGAACTGTACAAGGTGTGTGAAGGATGCGATTCGATCGTGACCAGGCGCGTGGCCACCTGCCCAAGCTGCCATGGGTACCGGTTTGTTGACGACCCCGACGTGATCATCGAACAAGCGAAACTACTCGGGTCGCGTGAGCAACGAAGCGTTGTGACGGAGGATCTGCTATAACGCGAAAATCCCTCAAACGATTCTCGCGCTAAAGACTCACTTCGGCAAAAACTCCGACTCCAGCGCGAGCGAGGCAGCGCCAATAATTCCAGCGTCGTTGCCAAGCGTCGCCGGCACAACGTCGAGATTTTTCCAGAACGTTTTTTCGCAACGCGATTGGATAGTTTCACGAATGTAGCGGAACAATCGTTCGCCAGCATTCGCAACGCCGCCTCCAATGACGATCCGGTCGGGGTTCACCAGCCAAATGACGTTGGTCAACCCAACGCCGATCTTGAGTCCGATTTCGCGCCAAACTTTGTCTGCAATTTGATCTCCCTCGTCTGCGGCTTTCGACAAATGATCCAGGTGCGCCTCTTCATCGGATAGTGTCCGGCCAGCCTGTTGATAGACTTCTTTGGCATAGGCCGAAATCTGTCGGTGGCCAACGTATGCTTCGAGGGCACCTTTGTTACCATAGACAAAGTCGACTCCATTGTAGTCGATGGAAGTCTGCCCGATCTCCCCCGCGACGAACGTTGCGCCACGATACAACCGGCTGTTCAGAATCAACGCTCCTCCAACCGCCGTCCCAAGAGTCACACAGACCACGTTCGCGACCGATTGGCCGGCGCCATGTTTCCACTCGGCGTAAGCCATCGCCTTCGCGTCGTTTTCCAGATTCGCGACTAGACGGGTACGCTGCATGATAATCGATCGTAGCGGAATATCGGTCCACCCCTTGACGTTAGTCAGATTCACGACCATCCCTTGCACCGGATTGATAATTCCGGGGACACCAAATCCGACCGCTTCGACGTCCGGATGATTTGCCTTCAACCGCTTGATTTCGTGGATGAAAGCATCAATCAATGCCGCTGTGTCTCCATCCTGCCGGGTCTCAATCACGTACCCTCTCGTGAGAATCTTTCCGTTCTTGACGACGCCAGTCTTGGTACTCGTCGCGCCCATATCAAAGCCAATAGCCGTGCCGTTGCTCATGCCTGAAAATTTCTAAGTGCGATCATTCGCAGTCCTTCGAGAGTGAGATCCAGATCGACGATTTGCAACTCTGGAAGTTTTGCTGCGATCAAATCCGCATAACTGCCCGTCGCGATGATTCTGGCTTTGCCATCGAGCACTGCGACGATTTCGGTCACTATACTCCGGACGAGGCCGCGGTACCCATAGACCGCACCGGCACGCATCGCATCCTTTGTTGACTTGCCAATCGCGCTGGCCGGCTCTTCCAGATCGATCTTTGGAAGTAAGGCAGTGCGCTGGTACAAGTAATCCACCATCACACCCAGCCCGGGAGCAATCACACCCCCTTCGTACGCGCCCTTGCGGGAGATCACGTCAAACGTAACGGCTGTGCCAAAATCGACCACGATCGCCGGAAACCCGTACCGCGCCGACACGCCCGCGGCATTCGCCAACCGGTCTGCGCCAATTCCACGCGGCTCGGAAAAATCGATGCCGATTCCGAGATCGAGATCCGGACTCACCTCTTTTAATTTCCCTCTGAAAAGATTCCGAAAAATCAGCGTCTTTTTGGGGACAACCGATCCGACGAGCACATGATCAAATTTCCAGGATCGGATCGCTTTGGTCACGGTCGCACTGGACAACGGCTTCGTTGGAAGAGTCTTTTTTGCCAGCAGCTTTTTGTCGTCGGCTAAAGCAAGTTTTGTCGAAGTGTTGTTCAGATTAACCAGGAGGAACTTTTGCATCGATTCTAAAATGTCGCGATCAGACTCCCAAACTATAGCCGACGCATCTCTCATCGAAAGTCCGAAACCGTCGCCTCGTCACGGCCGCATCAATCGTATTTGCGGCGTTGACAGATCCTCCGCTAACATGGACGCATGCTTCCTCTCACGAATCGGCCTCGTCGGCTTCGTTCAACCGACAAAATGAGGCAGTTGGTCCGGGAAACACGTCTTGAGGTCAATCAGCTGATTTACCCGCTCTTTGTTTCCGAGAAAGTGACGCACCGAGCCGAGATTCCGAGTATGCCCGGCGTCGCGCAGCTTTCATTGAACGAGCTCGAGGTCCAATGCGCGTTGATCGCCGAATTGGGAATTCCAGCGATCCTGCTATTTGGTGTTCCCGACGCGAAGGATGAAATAGCCTCTCAGGCGTATGCGGAAACTGGGATCGTGCAGCAGGCTGTTCGCACGATAAAAAAGGGGACCCCTGAACTGATCGTAATCACGGATGTCTGCCTTTGCGAATACATGTCTCACGGTCACTGCGGCGTCGTAGCAAGAGAAGGCGGCGATTACACGATCCTGAATGACGCATCCGTCGACCTGTTGGTAAAGACCGCAATCAGCCACGCGGCAGCCGGCGCAGACATCGTTGCTCCGAGCGATATGATGGATGGGCGGATCGGAGCGATTCGCTCTGCGCTCGACGCTTGCGGGCACGACCGCGTCACGGTCATGAGCTACGCCTCGAAATTCTGTTCTGCATTTTATGGCCCGTTTCGGGACGCGGCCGAAAGCGCGCCCCAATTCGGCGATCGGCGTACATACCAGATGGATCCGGGAAACGCATTGGAGGCTCTGCGGGAAGTCGCTCTCGACGTTGAAGAAGGCGCAGAACTGCTGATTGTTAAGCCTGGCTTGCCGTACCTGGATATTCTTTGGCGCGTGAAAGAACGATTTGAGCTGCCGACCGCGGTCTACAACGTGAGCGGCGAATACGCGATGATCAAGGCGGCAGTAAAAATGGGCTGGCTCGAAGAGAAACGCGCCGTTCTTGAGATGATGATCGGTTTCCGCAGAGCCGGCGCAGATATGATCATCACCTATTGGGCGAAAGATATTGCGACCTGGCTTAGAGAGTCGTGACGGGACCGGTCGACCCCGCCTGCGCTCCGTTGCCGTCCGTTCGCTTGCATCGGACGCAACTCGCAGCGGTAACACGTGTTTCAACGATTGTATGAACCTTAAATCGCTTCTTTACGTGGTATCAACAATGGTCCTCTGCGCGACCTTCTCTGCCGCAGTCACCACCGCAGCTGCCCAGGCCGACCCAGACAGCTCTCCGGCGGCTACCGGGCCGGCGACGCACAA
>CAZMNG010000296.1:0-5688 GCA_964567505.1 uncultured Chthoniobacterales bacterium | reverse complement strand
CGTGGGACGAGCATACGGTGGCGATCACGTTCGGAATCGCCACATCGATGGCTCGCGAGATCGTGTGGGAGAACGACGAGTGCGGCCGAGCGAAGGAGACGCCCTCCGAGCGCTGGACGCGGATGCGAGCATGGGTCGAAGCGCAGCTCGGCCGGACGGGAGGCGGGAGATGAGATTATGCGATTACCAGATGACGCAGGGTGATTTCTGCGAGCGCGAGATCGGGCACGATGGCGAGCACCGGAGGCGTCCCCCCGCCCCCTCGCTCGACCGCGTGGCGGCGCTGGCGGAAGAACTGTGGCCAGGCGAGTGGAAAATGCACACCGTGCCGAAGCGCCCTCGTTTCCTTGCTGGCGTTCGTATCGAATTGTTGGCCGCGGAATTGAAGTACTTGAAGCCCACCCTCTCCGCCGCGGTCGCTGCCGCGTGCGCGGAGCTGGAGCGGCTCGTGAAGGAGAAGAAGCCATGACCGCTCCCGCCCCCTCGCTCGACCGTATGCTGGCGCTGGCGGAAGAGCTGGACGATCGCGTCGTAAATGTGGGCGTTTATAAGAACGAAGCCGGGACGTGGAGTGTCGATATCCTGTCCCGTCGCGGCTGGATGGCCAATCCGGGCCCCACCCGCGCCGCCGCGGTCGCTGCCGCGTGCGCGGAGCTGGAGCGGCTCGTGAAGGAAAGGCGGGAGAAGTGATGGATCGCGCGCCGATTGACCAGGTGATCGTGGACGATTTTCGCGAGCAGTGCGCCTCCCTCCGCGCGCGCCTCGAAGCGAGCGTCGCGGCGTATGACGCGCTGCTGACCGACCACAGGATGCTGATCAAAAAGCTCGCTGAGACCAGAGTGGCATACCAACTGGCGCTCGAATACCTCCGAGCCGTAACGGGGGACCCATTGGCGGAAAGGCGGGACGGGAAGTGATGGGCGACGTCGTATGTAGCGAATGCAAGCGGCCTAACGGCAAGCGCGGTCAGGAGAGCCGTCCGTACGGCAAGGGCGGCGCGTGGATCTGTTACGACTGCGCAATGAAGCCGACGAATCGGCCAGAGACGGATCGTCAGTTTTCGCGCCAACTGGACGCGGCAACGTCGGAGGAGCCTGCGGTCCTGACGCCGCATGGGCCAAAAAAAGCTCGCACCGCGATCGTGCAGTGCAAGGCGGAATTGGAACGTATGCGCCTCCGGTACGAGGAATGCGCGCAATCCAAGCCCCCCTGCCCGCGGTGCGGCGGCTCCGGTCGCTGGCACCCGGCCGGCGGAGTCGAGACCCGATGCCCGGAGTGCAGCAAGCCCCCGTGCAAGCGGTGCGGGGGGCTTGGTCGCGAATGGTGCGGAAGCCACGGTCCCGATAGCAACCTGTGGGTCACATGCCCGGAGTGCCAGCCATGAGAACAGCGCGTCAGTTGCGCGCCGAGTTGCGCCGGGCGGTCCTGATAATCGAAGCCGCGCTAGCCGACCACGACGATTGGCCGTCGAAGGCCGCCAAGTTTTTGGACGACATCTGCAGAGATCTGACGACTGCACAAGCCGTAGAAGTCAAGCCCCCGTGCAAGCGGTGCGGGGGTAGCGGTATCGGTGTGTACGGCATCGGCGCAGCTAGCGTCCCGTGCCCGGAGTGCAACAAATCATGACCAACACAGAAATCCAACTCATCGTGCGCACTACGCGCACCGTAGCCGAGCGCATCCAAGCCGCCGGGCAAATCTACAGCGGACACCTGTTTGCCGATCTTATGGTAAACCAAAAGGTGTCGTACGAAAATGTCACCGCCGCAGTCCGCAGTCTCAAGTCCGGCGGACTCGTGACCGAAGGGCCAGACCACCTCCTATTTTGGCAAGGTATTCGAAACGATTCAAGACCTTACGGGAAGAGGTAGATAAAGTCATGAAACAAGAAGACGTACGCGTTGGAATGACGGCGCTGACCCGCATAGGCGCAAGCTGGGTCAAGGTTACGGTGACCTCGGCCGTGGTGGATCACTACAACCGCACGAGGTACGTGGTCACGCGGATCATGCCCGACGGATCCATCAAACAATTGTTGAAGTGGAGAAGCGCGGCGGCGTTGCAGCCAGTACGTGCTCCGATGCCAGGAAAGGACGGTATGGGTTGAAGACGGGTTAGATGCAGAAGAGATTGCCCACAAGGAGATGGTTAGACTTCGGGGATTGTCTCAACTGCCACCAGGATCCATTCTAACCGCCGGGGAGCCCAAACAGTAAACACTTCAGGTCGTTGCAGAGGGACCAATGAAAAACAAAATCGTGACAGTAATTGCAGTAACACTGCTGTTTACTACGCCGAGTTACAGCGGTCAGCTTCAGACCTCATTCCAGTTCTCAGAGACCATCGGTGAATTTCGAGGCAACTCTCGCACGTATACTCTTGGGGTTACTGACCCTGGCAACAAACTTGTGCTCCCAGCAGCCTTCACCGACTGGAACTGCATTGTTACTCCAAAACACATCAGTGACGACGGTCAAAAATATTTTCACAACATGGTCTGCACACAAATTTCGACCGGCGTTATTGTCGGTCAAACTATCGAATGCGACGTCAACAGACCGAGCACAGACACCAACGCTATCTGGTTCCGATCCACTAGCCCTGCCACAGTTACGTTCGAAGGCACCTGCAAAACCGAACAGGTCGGGTCCGTTCCTGCTGGAAATTCGTTCTAGCATACCCCGTGCCAACAAAATAATTCACGGACTACTTGACCACCGGAACGACCAACCGTACAAGAAGAAGTGGAGGCACGCAGACCATGAAGCAAAAAGACATCAAGGTGGGTGCAACTCTTCTGACCAAGGTCAACGGGACGATGTGCAAGGTCGTCGTCGTCGCTGAGCGAAACGACACTTACAGCGGCCGGACCAAGTACGTCGTCGAGCGGGTCATGCCAGACGGAAGCCGCAAGCCGCTCCAGAAGTGGCGCGCACCGTCGGCGTTGCATCCGCTCAAGGAGACGGTGCTGCCGTGAGCATCAAAGCCTGCTACGAACATGAGCTGGCTCTCGCTAGACAGTACATCGAAAAACACGAGGGACCTCGTACACCGTTCGTCCTCATCAACCGAGCGTGCGAGTTCTCTGGCAGAAATCAACATATGACGTTCGCAGCTGCGAACGCACTTCACGCACTTCTTCTCGAAATGGTACCAGAACTCGACATTTCGAAGGGTACACGACGATGACAGCTCGAGTCGCCACGCGCGCCCTCTATGTCTCCGTCGTGCGTCTACTCGCGGCTTTGGTCACTCTGGTAGCCAAAGCCGTCGAACTCCTGGTAGAGCTAACACTCCTGGGGGTCGCAACGGTTAGGAGCCGACGCAAGAGAATCGTCGTTCAGGTGCCTTCTCAAAACTCGGTATCCACGCGAGCTAGGACCTTGCTGTCCAAGACGTTCGTGGACGAACCGGCCCAACCAGCCAGTGCTGCGGAACGCCTGCATGGAACACTCGTCGGTTTGGGGTTCAAGGCGCCGGACGTCAGGCGGTTTGTCTCGTCGGTCAACACTTCGCGTCTCGAGCGAGAGCCCATCGAAGTTTTGATCAAAGACGGTCTGCGAGCGCTTGGGTCATGAAGATCACCACCTGTTTGGGAAGACGTCAAGGTCAATGGTGTGGCGGCTCATTGTGGAAGTGCTCGAATTGTGGTGCAATTGGCTGCTCACTCCCATATTGTGACAACCTACTTGCGACAGCTTCACAGTCGTCGAAGTGTCCCAGGTGCGGAAAGCAAGGGTCGCCACTCAGGCGAGTTATACAACATGAGCGATGACAAAAAAGAGCGGCATCCAGATGCAGGCATTGTGTCGTTCCCGCTCGGTCTGAACGCCGCTCAAGGCAGCGGCGGTTGGATACCAGCGGTCATGACTCAGGACGACGGGTCGCAAACGTTGGGCGCGGCGCGGACCATTGCGGACGGACAACCGTTGACCCCAGGATCGTCGCTGCTTTTGCGTGAGAGCGACGGGCGCTTTCGTGCCGTTGACCTTGACCATGTAGGGCCAGCGAAAGTCACTAGCCGCGTGTATCGTGAGGGGTATGACAGAATTTTTGCTTCCTCGTCTTCGGACAATTCGGTCAACTGACCTACATCCTGCCACCTAACTGACGTGCGGACAGCGAAATAATTCACGGACTAGTTGACCAACCCAAAGAGTAGCCGTACAAGAAGGTTACCATGATGGTTCGAATTACTTCCGACGGCCCCAATGTTTTGATCAAGCCGATGACCTTCCTCGGCGCGACCGCGTTCCAAACATATAGGACGGCCGTAACGGGGTCGCGGTTCGATCCTGTCCGCAAGCTTCAGGTCACTGTCCTTACGAAGCTCCCACAAATTTTGGAGCGGCTCACCGCAGCGGGCTTCAAGCTCGAGATCGCGCCCGATGTGCGCGCATCCTTGGGAGAAGTCATGGCTCAGACGGCGAGTGACGTCCAGGCTACACACGCGCGCGCCAGCGTGAAAGACGCGGAGCTTGCCGTCCGTGGACGCGCCCTCTATCCGTTCCAAAAAACAGGGATGGCGTGGCTGACTTCACGACATGGTGCGCTACTGTCGGACGAAATGGGTCTGGGTAAAACCGTGCAGACCTTGATGGCCCTGCCCGACAACGCTCCAGTCCTAGTCGTGTGCCCCGCGGTAGCCAAGGGGGTCTGGCGACGCGAGGCTGCCGCCTGGAGGCCCGAGTTTCGAGTCACGGTGCTGTCTGGGCGAAACTCGTTTCATTGGCCTGTCGACGGTGAAATCGTGGTCACCAACTACGACATTCTCTCCGGAGAGACCGACCTTCCTCCTATGAAGGGAACTGTCCTAATTGGTGACGAAATTCACGCGGCCAAAAACCCGAAGGCTGCGCGGACCAAAGCGTGGCGTTCATTGGCGCTGGCCGCCCAAAGGGCTCAGGGGCGCGTTTGGGGGCTCAGCGGCACCCCTCTCCTGAACCGGGGCCAAGAGCTGTGGGCGGTCCTGCAATCGTTGGGGCTCTCTTCGGAGGCATTTGGTAACTGGGATCGCTTTGTGACCTTGATGGGTGGGTACAAAGGTAAGTTTGGCTATGTGTGGCCACGTATCCCTCCGGACCCTGTCGCGGTCGGAAACGCCATCAAGCCGGTCATGTTGCGGCGCCTGCGCACGGAAGTGCTGCCAGACTTGCCCACCAAGACGTACAATACAGTACAGGTGGACCTCAACAAGAAGACGACCAAGATTTGCGATGCCGCGATGGCGCTCGTCAAGCACGCCAATAAAGATCGGTCCGGTCCAGAGGAAGGATTGACGATCGGCGAAGTCTCCGAAGCGCGCGCTGCTTTGGCGCTCGCGAAGATCCCGACACTCCTGGAGCTAGTGGAGGAGTTCGAAGAGAACGAAGAGCCTTTGGTGGTGTTCTCAGCTCATAGGGCGCCAATTGACGAATTGTCTGGACGAGAGGGATGGGCCGTCATCACGGGAGACGTATCCCCCACAGATAGGTCGCGCATCGAAGAAAAGTTCCAGCGAGGGGAACTCAAAGGGGTCGCTGGCACCGTCACGGCTGCAGGCGTGGCCATCACACTTACGCGCGCGCATCAAGTCATCTTCGTAGACCGCGACTGGACCCCTGCCTTGAATCAGCAGGCCGAAGATCGCGTGTGCCGTATCGGCCAGGACCGCGGCGTGATTGTGACGGACCTCGTAGCCGACCATGC
>CAZMNG010000295.1:0-5691 GCA_964567505.1 uncultured Chthoniobacterales bacterium | reverse complement strand
ACGAACCGACACGTTCGAAGAAGCCGTACTCGACCACACGCAATAGCTTCTCCTGGACAGTCAGAGGCATCAGCCCAAGCTCATCCAGAAAAAGAGTCCTGATCAGGCTCATCATTCAGGAAATGGAAGAGACTGAGATCGAGATCAAAGCCTCTTGCGCCAACACATTGGCGGCGCGGAAAACAGCGGATCGCAATCTGGCAATTCGTCGCCAGCAGGCAGAGGAATGGGAGAAAAGGGCTAGACTTGCCATGGAAAAAGGCCGTGAAGATCTTGCCCGTGAGGCTTTGGCACAAAAGCATCAGGCCCTCGAGGGAAGCGCAGCAGCCGAGGTGGAAATTTCCGAACTTGAAGAGATAATTAACAAGTACCGCAACGAAATCACTCAACTGGAGGAGAAACTCACCGGCGCCAGGGAAAGGTAGCGGGTACTGGCACAACGGCACACACAGGCCCGCCAAAGAACCAAATCCCAGGAGCAGATTCGAAAGGCCGACTCGCAGCTGACGATTGCTCGACTTGAACGCTTCGAGCAGCAAATCGACCGGATGGAATCGCATGCGGATCTGGTGAACTATGGGAAAGGCACAAGCCTGGAGAAGCAGTTTCAGGATCTTGAAAGATCGGAACAAATTGAAGCCGAGCTCAATGATCTGAAGAAGGCGGTACAGAAGGAGACGACGCCGATCGGCCACTCGTGATAGTCCAACTGACCAGAAACTCAGAAACACTAGCCGGCAGATTTTACTCTATCCTATGCTCTCAGTCATATGTGCGTCGATTAGCCCACTGGCGATTCCGCTGTTTGCGATTTTCTGCGCTTTCGGAGTCACAGCTTTGAAAATCATACGCCGATATCCCGCTCCGGGACAGGACATGACCGCGGAGGACCGTGCAAGAATCGTCCGTATCACCGGAATGATTGACAAAATTGAAAGCAGGGTGACCGCGCTCGAAACTCTGCTCAAAGAGGAACAATCAAAAAAGGCAGTCAGTCATGAAGAGACTACTTGATCTCGTGCGGTCCGAACGTCCGGTCGTTGCGGGCACCTTCGGGCGATTGGCCGGCGAGTTCGGTTTCGATCGAGCCGTTGTCAGAATTATCGGCTTTTTGATCCTATGTGCAGGCCCGTACTGCTTCGGAGCCCCTTATCGCTCTGCTTGGATCTTCAGCATTCTTGCTTATATCGCTCTCACGATCTTTGTGCGGCGACGCGACCGATTCTGGCGCCATCTTGACCGGACGTCGTTTGAGAAACGGAGAGCACGGCGCGATGCAGGCATCGGGAGTGCAAAAGACTGCAATGGTTATACCGGGAGATCTGACACCGGTTCTAGAATTGCGCCGGAGCCACCACCCGCACCCGAACGGTCCGCAACGACTCAATCGGTCGCAAACGGTCCAGGCACCGAACAGCGACTCGGAGCAAGTCTTGCGGACCTTGAAGAGCGCCTGGCTCGATTGGATCAGCGCATTCAAAAGATGGAAACTGTCGTGACCGATCGCGCATTCGACTGGGATCGTCGACTGCGCAAAGGATAACGACTTTCTCAGATGGCGCCGGGCCGGAAACCGGCGTCCCGCACGATCCCGCGATCAGCGCCGCGGTCAGCCGGTTCGAAAAGCGGCTGAAGATCGATGGCGACCTGCAGGCAAAGATAAAAGCGACTCGAGGATTGCTGAAGATCTGATTCTGCTAACCGGAACTTCGGACAAGCTTTGAGACTTGTGCAAAGTTCTGAGCCTAAAGCTCGTTCGCCCGGCGCTGCACAAGCCGGAGCCACTGGCAATAATCCTTGCGCCGGGCCTGCCACCGGGTATGGGCAAAAAAAACCATCCCGCCCGCAATGAATTCCGAAAGGATTCCAACTGAGAATACGGCAAATCGCCAATCTTCAGGAAGGGCCAGACACGCAAACGGTATAATCGAGAAAGCAACGAGAAAGATGATTACGCGCGAAATAAGCCGGCGCGCCGACTGAAGGCGCTCGAACAAAAACGCGGCTCGTTGAAAGTCCTCATGGCTGCAGTGCGACTCGCCGGACTGTTGCTCCAGGCTACGAAAGAACCGTTCAGGAGTGATCTGGGGTTGAGCCCGAAAAAGGTCATCAAAAGAGGGTAACCGCTTTGGATGATCCGAGAAGTAGTCTCCGTTGTTAAGGTCTGCAGAAGACATGCCCGCAAAGATCTCCGAACCTATGTAGTTCACCATTTTGCACCGGCAATGTCAACTCGGTTAAGTAAGATTGTCGGGCTAAGCTCCCCTCTTTTTGGCCAGCAAATCAAGATAGACACGTTCGATCTCACGGATCTGCTTTCGTGCGGAAAACCGGCTCCCAACCAGAGCGAACCCTCGCTGAGTCTGCGCAGATAACAGGTCCTGGTCTGCCATCAGAGCAACGATTTGCTGCGCGATTTCGAAGTCGCTCGACGCCGGAGCCAACAGCGCGACTTCGTCGCTGAATTCTTCTTTGATCCCATCGACCGCCATCGCCGCGACCGGAACTCCGGCCTGCAACGCTTCCAGCACTGTCATTGGTAAACCCTCAAAATCGGACGTAAGCAGGAAGAGATCGATTTCCTTAAAGAAGCGATCAAGTGTCGGCTGTGCTCCAACCCATTTCACTTTCACTCCTAACTGTTCGGCTTGCCTTCGCAATGTCCGATCCATTGGACCATCCCCGGCTACTGTGAATTCGTAGACGGGATCCGCCGCCTGAAGAACGCTCGCTATCCGAAGAAATCGGTCAAAATTCTTTTGGGACACAAGCCGCCCTGCACCCCCAATTCGTTTCCCGGAAAAACTGCGAGGCAGCGGTGTCGGCCTTTCCGGTAAACCGTTTGGAATTACACGGATCTTCTCTGCAGGCACATGCTCATGTTCGACCAGAAAATCTCGAATACTTCGTGAAACCGCGAAGACCTGATCGCAAAATCGATTCGCAAATCGGTCGACGCAGGTAACGAACACAGACCGACTTCGAAAGGCATCGTTACATTGATCCTCGGAGACGACGACTGGCACGCCGACAAGACGCGCCAGAGGTTTGCCCAACCAATTCGACGCGAATAAATGACAATGGACGATATCGTAGCGGCCGACGATCAATCGGAACGGCAGCCGGAAAACGTAGAGCGGCAGCCAACGCCGGGGAGATAGCGGAATGACCGGAATCTGGAGTTCCTTTGCTCGGCTATAAAAAAAACTCTCAGACCTCCCATGAATCGACGCGAGATGAACATCGAACCGGCTCCGATCATGCTCTTGGAGCCACGCCAATAACGCGGTCTGCGCGCCACCTAACTCGAGGCTATCGATCAAATGCAGCACCCGAATCTTTCGTTCCCGGCTGCTCACTTTTCTTTCAAGCTTTGGCGCCATGTCCGGAGCTGTGTTCGGACGCGCCGGGCCGCGGCGAGCGCGCCACAGCGAAGGAACGCCAACAGCCAGGATGGATCAATCGTCATTGCCTCTTTTGCGAGCGCCAGCGTCTTCCACCTTTGCTTCATGACTGCACACACGATGACTCTCATGGCAAGCAATTCCCGCCGCCAGTCGCACAGGACCTCGCGGTCAGCGCTCCTCAACGCGGCGCTCGCCCGCGTTGCACGAATCATCTCCAATCCATCCTCGATCCCTCTTAGCATGGTTCTGCTCCCTGCGTTCATCGTGAGAGAACCGCTATGCCAGAGATAGCGATAATAAATATCGGATGTCCAAACATCCGTCGTTCCCTGTAACGAAATCCGGATCAAAAACTCCCGGTCCGAAGCAACCGGATACTCGAGATTAAACGGTCCAAACCGCTCAAAGAGGGAACGCCGAAAAAAGCGTCCATTGATGATAGGCAAACCGAGAGTCGCATTTCGCAGGGAGAGCCGATACCGGGCAGGATCCTGGTACCGATGCATCTCAATCTCGTTGCCGCGAGATCCTTTTTGAAAAATCTCGCAACCACCCGACACCACCTGCGCGAAAGGCGACCGGGTCAGAAGTCTCGCACAACTGTCAAACGCTCCAGGAGCGTACACGTCGTCGCTGTTCAATATTCCAATGAGGTCTCCGGTCGCACGGTCGATCCCTTTGTTCCACGCGTCGTAAACCCCGCGGTCCGGCTCCGACACCAGCTTCAGATGCGGATATCGTTTCAGGTACTCGAGGGTGCCGTCGCTGGATCCACCATCGATAATCCAATGCTCGAAATCGGAAAATTTTTGAGCCAGAACGCTCTCGATCGCCGCTCCGATGAATTCTTTTCGATTCAAGGACGCGGTGATGATCGAAATCTTCATGCAAAGGATGAAGCGAACACCGACGCAGAAACGCCGTCCCGGAGTTAAACCGCTTCAGAACGCGATCAACTCTTGGAAATCATGCCTGATTGTCGCGCGTAATTAAACAACCCGCCCGCGTCAATCACCGGCCGGACATCACCCATCGGTTTCAGCTGATGGATTGTCCCGTTAATTTCCACGGTATCGTTGTCGAAATCGATCGTTGCCACATCGCCGGTTTTTACCCCGTCGATCAAGCGTTCACGGGCTTCGTACGGGTAGAGTTCGCCGGTTGCAACGCTGTTGCGGAAAAAGATCCGCGCGTACGATTCGGCTACAACCGCCTGCACGCCGGCAGCGCCGAGTGCGATCGGCGCGTGTTCACGCGAACTTCCGCACCCAAAATTTTTGCCGGCTACGATGATCTTATAGTCGGTTTTTGTCGTTCCCTTCTTAATGAACTCGATCGGGTAGAGTTCGTCGGGAAGTCCAACCATCGCGTAAGAGCCGAGCTTCTCGTACTCGTCCGGAATCGTCGGAACAAGGGTCAGGTACTGCGCGGGAATTATCTGGTCGGTGTCGATATTGTCGCCGACGACGTACACCGGACTTGTGAGCTTGTTTGCCATAACTGTCAGCGGATGTATTCACGCGGATCTGTCACTCGGCCTGTCAGAGCCGAAGCCGCAACTGTGTACGGGCTCGCGAGATAAACTTTCGATTCCTTGCTTCCCATACGTCCGGGAAAATTGCGATTCGTGGCACTGATACAGGTGAGCGGCGCGTTCAGCCGGCCGAACGTATCCTGCGGACCGCCCAGGCATGCCGCACAAGAGGCGTTCTCGGTCATCTTCACACCCGCGTCCACCAACACATCCCAAACCGCAGACCCACCCAGCCTGGCTTGCTTCAGTTCGTTGACCACTTCGGATGTGGCAGGCACTCCGTAGGTTTCGATCTGCACCCGCCTCCCGTTCACGACTTCAGCAAACGCGACAAAATCGCTCGTCTTGCCCCCGGTACAGGACCCGATGTAGGCACGATCGAGGCGGACATGGTCAAGCGCCTTTGCCAATGCTCGATTCCCTGGATTCGGATGCATCGCGACCGTCGGCTCCAGCTTCGACAGATCATAGACTTTGTCGAAAACCAGATTCTGTTCCTTGTCGAGATCGACCGGGTCATACGCAGCCTTGGTACCGTTCAACCGGGCCCGTTCGTCGACGTAAGCAAAAGTCTTCGTGTCGGCCGGGAAAATGCCGTTTTTGCCTCCCGCCTCGATCGCCATATTCGCAATCGTCATGCGGTCATCCATGTTGAGCACCGCGGCCCCAGGGCCTTCCCATTGCATCGCCCGGTAGGTTGCTCCATCGAATCCGATGTCGCCGATAACATTCAGAATGACGTCCTTCGCC
>CAZMNG010000294.1:0-5694 GCA_964567505.1 uncultured Chthoniobacterales bacterium | reverse complement strand
GCCACGCGCACAACGCCGTTGCCAGCCAGCTTTTGCCGCTGTTCGAAGCAGTGCCTAGGACCGAGATCGCTTTCATGCGGCTGGTTTTTGGCTTTGCCCGGCCCAAATCGCGAATTGCTTCCACCAGCCGGTTGTTCTCGGGCTCAGTCCGAACGGCGATGCGAATAAAACGGCCTTTCGGCATGGCGTAAAACGAATCGCACACGCGCACCAGCAGTCCGCGGCGACCAAGTTGGCGATAAACGTGCGCGGCGCTCAGCGACGCATCCGTGATTTCCACGAGCAGGAAATTGGCGGCAGACGGATGAGTGCGAAGTCCGGGAATTCGAGCCAGCTCCAGCTCGAAACGACTTTTGATTTCGCGGAGATTGCGAAGACCGGCGAGCAGCTGCGCGTGGTGTTCCGGGGTCAAGTACGCGGCGGCCCATTCTTCCACTACGCCATTCGCGCTCCACGGCGGCTGAATCATGCAGAGACGATCCAGCCATGCGGAATTGGACGTTGCTAAAAATCCCAGTCGCAGCCCCGGAATGCACCAGCTCTTTGTCAGCGAACGAATTACGATAAGCGACGGATATTGTTTCAGAACTGCCAGGAGCGTTTCGTTTTCCTGATTCGCGACGAACTCTATAAAGGCCTCGTCCACCAGCCAGGTTTTTTGGCGGCTCCACGATGTGTTGAATAACTGCAACAACAGCTCGCGCGGCTGCAACGAGCCGGTCGGGTTGTTGGGATTTCCGAAAACGATCACGTCAAACGGCTCGATCAAATCCACCCACGCGGTGGTTGCGGGTGCGTGCCAGGTTTCTGGTGCCAGCGCCAGACGCTCCGCTGCGCAGCCCGCCGCGGCGAACGCGCGGTCGTAGTCACCAAACGCCGGCTCGATGATCGCTACTTTGCGGTCATGAAAAATTCGCGCGGCGAGATAGAGCGCGTCGATCGCGCCTGCAGTCGCGAGAATGTGACGAGCATCGAGATCGTAAACGGTCGCGAGCCGGTCTCGAAGGCGCGCGGGGTCTGCTTGCGGATAGCGCGTAATGGCCGTGCGCCACCGTTCCCAATCGGTCGACGAAACAGCGGGCGCACACACGTTCAGATTCGAACTGAAATCGACGAACGACTCCGGCGGCAGATTGAACTCCAGCGCTGCTTTCGACAATTGCCCGCCGTGAAATGCCTGCGACACAGCTAGCAGCCTCCTTTCAGCATCACCGGCAGACCTGCGATCATGTATTCGACTTTCGTCGCATGCCGAGCCGCGAGTTGATTTGCTGAGCCGCACAAATCGCCGAAGCTCCGGCCCTCCGGCGTCGCCGGGACGAGGCCGGTTCCGACTTCGTTGCTGACGAGAATGAGCGCGCTCTCCCGCTCGCGGGCCGTCGTCAGCGCTTGCTCCAGGTCCATCAAAATGCTCTCCGCAGGGCGCGCCTGCATTTGCTGAAACGAGAGCCAAAGGGTCAGGCAATCCACGAGCAGCAAGCTGCCGTCGCTTTCAAGAATTTGATTCCGCAGATCGTACCGATTTTCAATTGTCTTCCAATGGCTCGGGCGCCGCTGGCGATGCGACTCGATGCGAGCGCGTATTTCATCGTCTAGAACGTCTGTACAATATGTTGCAAGGTAGCGAACCGGCAGGCCGGATGCCGTTGCCATGGTTTCCGCGTGCCGGCTTTTTCCACTCCGGCTTCCGCCGAGAACAAGATGAATAAGGGATTTCAAGGCCTCATCTCCGTTGCCAGGGCGAGGTAGGATGCCAGTTCGACGAGCTGATTCGCAGCTCCGAGGCAATCGCCAGTCACCCCGCCGATTTTTCGTTTGAAGTAAATGCCGGCGAGTGCTGTGACTGCTATGGCTGGCAAGATGCATGCAGCCGCCGTACGTCCGAAGAGCGCAAAACCAAGCGCCGTCGGCAACGCGATAGCCAGTAGGAGTTGCCCGCGCGTGATGCGGTCGCCAAACGGTTTCGCTTTTGATTCCTCGACTCGCGCATACGGATAAAAAAAGAGCAACGCCACGCATGCTCCGCGTCCGAATGTGTTCGCCACGATGAGCGCCGCACACGTCAGAGCCGCGCCATGCGAAAGCAGAGTGCTTAATAATAGAAATTTTGCCGTCAGCGAAAACCACAGCGCCAGCGCGCCAAATGTTCCGAGCCGGCTGTCTTTCATGATTTCCAGCCTCTGCGCGGCATTTCTGCCGCCGAGCAGTCCGTCAGCGGCGTCTGCCAATCCATCTTCGTGGAGCCCGCCCGTCATCGCAGTCGTTGTCGCCATGCACAGGAGAACTGCGATGGACGGGGGAAGAAACGCGTCGGCAGCCGCGAGGATTATTCCGCCGGCCGATCCGATGAGCGCTCCAACCAGGGGAAAATAAATCACCGAACGCGAGAGGCTCGTGCGCTGAAAATTATAAAGACTGCCCACCGGAATTCGCGTTAGGAACACGACCGCTCCGAGAAACGAATTCACCTGTTGCCTTGCGCCCACGCTGATCGCTTGTGCATTCATTCAACTTGCGCCTCGAGCGCGCCGGAAATGCCTGCGGAATCGAACGACGCCATCGTGCACAGAATTCTTGCGGAAGCGTCGAGCAAGTGCATCGCGAGCGCCGCACCGGTGCCTTCGCCGAGCCTCATTTTCAAATCGAGAATCGGTTCGACCTCCAGTGCTTTGAGCGTGTTCCCGTGCGCTTGCTCGTCCGAGCGATGGCTAAAAAAGCAGACCTCGCGGCACCTTGGATCGATGTCAAAAGCCGCCGCAGCAGCAGCCGTCGCAATGAAGCCATCGACGACCAGAGGCATGCGCACCTTGGCCGCTTCGAGGATTGTGCCGGTCATCGCTGCGATTTCATAGCCGCCGACGGCTTCCAGCCAGTATTGTCCGAGCGGCCGGCTGGCTTGCGGTGCGTGCTTTTTGACAGCTCCTGCGACCACCTCGACTTTGCGTTCGCGCACCGCGTCATTGATGCCCGTTCCACGACCGACCGCCTCATTTGCATGGAAACCTAGCAGCGCAACAATCAAAGCGGATGCTGCGGTCGTGTTCCCGATGCCCATTTCGCCAATGCCCAGCGCGTCGATTCCGGCTTGGACGGCGAGTCGCACTTGCTCGCGTCCAATCTCGATGGCCTGCCTGCATTCCGCTGCGGTCATCGCTGGTTCACGGAAGAAATTGCGCGTGCCGCTCCGGACGCCGCGCGGGAAGAAATCGGACAGGCGCAACAGCTCCGCAGGCCAGTTGCCCGCGACACCGGCATCGACGACATGAATTTGAATGCCGCCGTGGCGCGCGAGGACATTTATCGCAGCGCCGCCGCTGAGGAAATTCAGCACCATCTGCTCGGTCACCTCGCTCGGGTAGGCGCTCACCCCTTCCACAGTGACGCCGTGGCAGCCCGCATACACGCAGATGCGTCTCCGGCGGAGTTTTGGCTCAAGCGTTTGTTGAAGTTCCGCCAGCCGGACAGCGAGCGTTTCGAGCATGCCGAGTGACCCCAGCGGCTTGGTCTTCCGGTTGATTTTATCCCAAGCGCGCGCCGAAATCGTGAGTTGCTGTTCTGCCGGTAAACTCGGCTTATCCTCGCCCGAACGGCCGGGGATTAACTCTGCGGGCGTTCCCCATCGATTGCGAAAAATCAATTTTTGCAACTGCGCGCGTTCTTTCCAGCACACCTCCTCGAGCATAGGAATTGAACGAAACTCGACCGGATAGCCGACGCACAGATAGGCCACCAGTTCGACGTCGGAAGGCAGGCCCAGAATCTTTTCGACGGCAATTTTATCGAGTATGCTAACCCAGCCGACGCCGATTCCCTCGGCACGTGCTGCCAGCCAGAGATTTTCAATCGCGAGGCAAACGCTGTAAGGCGCGGTTTGCGGCATCGGCGCCCTTCCGAGAACGAACGATTCGTTGCGCGAATGATCGCATGTCACGGCGATATTGAGTGGAGATTCGAGGATGCCTTCCAGTTTCAGCGAGCTGTAAAGCTCGCCCCGTGCAGTGCCATCCAGCTTCGATTCTTCCTGCGCATTGACTGTGTTGAAACTCTCTTTGATCTCCCTGCGGGTTTCCTGCGATTCCACCAGAATAAAATTCCAAGGCTGCATGAATCCGACCGATGGCGCCGCGTGTGCAGCTTCCAAAATGCGTACCAAAATATCCGCCGGAATCGGTGTAGATCTGAATTGCCGGATGTCGCGTCGCGCGTGAATGACGCGTTGTATCAGGTCCTGTTCGACGCCGGAGAACTCGTCGGCATGAACTTCGCAGCCGCGCCGCGGCTCAAATTCTTGAGTATTAATTTTCATGTTTCACTCTCCATTTTACCGATGAAGTTTTTTCGCAATCGTCACGTGACGAGGCGCAATGAAAATCCGCAGCCAGATATTCGGACTCCAAGTTTTTGCTCTTCGATTTGAAGCGGCCTTTTCTCCGGCCTTCACCAACCTGGCGGTTGATTGACTTTTCCAGGAAATTTAGCTTCCCGGTGGAGAATTGTAACTTGATACCGCAGCGTAACTGCGACCGGTTCTCACGGTCTTCCCTGAATCCACGGATTGTCGTATAGCTACCAAAGAACTGGCCTTAGTGAATCAGAAAGCGCCACATTGTCAATCGCAGAAGAGGCTCGTCCAACAGGTACGGCGTTGCCCGGTAAAGCATCGGCTGATGGACTCCCGGTTTGTAACACGATCGGATGGAATCCTTTGCCGGTCAGCAAGCTTTGGAGACGTGCATGGCGCTCGGCGTCACCTCCGTCCCCGGGAATCGCGAATGCCATGAAAGTGCCCGTGTGAGCAACCAAGAGCGCTGCACCGAATTGGTCGGCGATCTTGCGAGCCCAGCTAAAACAAGGCTTCGGAAGAAGCTCTTGATTGATTTCAGCAGAACGCGTGACCGCATAAAGAAAAGCATCGATCTCACCACTGTCGCAATAGCTAGCCAGGTCCGTGTATTCCGGTGCGTAGCGCCTCCGGCGATTGTCCAAATGAGCGACCGCCTCCGTCACAATACGGCGCTCAGGCTCGCTATCCCATCCAACTAACCAAAGCCAGGGAGCCGGTCCTTGAATGGAAAATTCCGCCGACAGGGGATTCGCGCAGACCAAGGCATCCGGGCGAAACAAAAAATCGGAACGCTCCACCGTGCACATGATCGAGAATAACTCCGCATCCGTCACATCGAGCGACAAATAGCGTGTTGCCGCAAGAAGTCCGGCCGCCATGTCCGCGCTGGAGGCTCCCAATCCTTTGGCGGAAGGCGCGGAACTTTGTAGTCTAACTTCAAAATTCCGCGGCCGGTTAACATGCCTTCGCGTTAACAAAATTTGAATGGCACGTTCAGTTTTCGTAGTATTTCCATCCGGCCGATTCTCGGTTGAAACACAAAATGAGGAAGCGGACAGGCCAATCGCCCGCGTGGTAAATGTAGACGATATAGTTGTTGCAGAATAAAGGATCGGACTTCCGTCGGGATTAACACCTTGGAGGAATTCACCAAGCTTTCCCGTGATGACGGTCAAACGAAGATTGCCTGCTGAAATGGAATGAATCGGCGTCACTCCGCCACGCTTGTATGTGCTTTTCCTGAATCGCGCAAGATGAACATCGCAACGGAACTCTATAATTTGAGCAGCGCACGGTCGAGGCCTTCGAGGCTGCGGGTGCGAGCGGGATTTTACTGGAGGACCAAGTGA
>CAZMNG010000293.1:3919-5720 GCA_964567505.1 uncultured Chthoniobacterales bacterium | reverse complement strand
AGATGACGGGATGCTTCACGCTTCTTCTGCCAATGTTGCTAGCCTGCTTCGCGGCTATGACAGTGCCAAGCTTGCTGGGCGATCCGCCAATCTACGATAGCCTGAGGCGGCCTGGGAGTGCGGCAAGGCATAGCTCAGCATAGTAACGCAAAGAATCACCCCTCGGGAGCCTATAGCGCGCGAGACGATTAGCGATCCTCCCAATTCGGGCTAAATTCCGTACCGACCACCACTCGACTGAAGCCGATTTGCTTCAAAAATGTTCGAAAGAGATCCTGCAGGCCCAGATCGTCATCGACCATTAACGCCGTTGGTTGGCCTTGCTTGTCTTGGCGCAGAATGTCGCGGTCCAGAGCGGATTTCTTGATCCGCCAGCGGCCGCCGATTTGAATGGCCGGAATCTTTCCGCGTTGTACGAGATAGTAGACAGTCGGGAGAGGAATCCGCAGGTACTCAGCCGTCTCTTTTACGGTAAGCAGATTGTGAATGGGAGTTTCGCTCACAGCTTAGGAGAAAGCCGAGAAAATTTGTCGAGTCCTTAACGGAGATTTTCGAGCCGTTGTGCTAGCGCACGGATCGAATTGGAGATGTCGTCCTTGGACAAGCAGCGGCAGGCGCTCAAAATGGCGGTCGAGATCTTGAGACAACGTTCGGGCGCCACGTCGGCCTGATCGCGGCTGACGCGGTCCAGCGCCTCGGCCAGCACCACCTCGAACTTGCCGCGCTGGGCGTCCTGCAAAAGGGCCTGCGCGCCCGGCCGCAGGATCACGCTGGCGCCGGAGATGGCCGCGTCATGGTAGGTGCCGACGACTTTCCACAGTTCCCGCTCGGCATGCTCCCGGCAGATACGGAACTGATCCTCGATCGAGGCGATGTTCTGATTGTCGCCGGAATAGCGGGCGTAGCGGGCAACCCTGATCATCGCGTCGTCTCCTTGGGATCAATCGTCGGGAAGTGCCGACGAGCGATTGTCGTTGGCGGCAGTCTGCCGCTCGAACTCCTCTCGCGCAATCTGCCGGCCGATCAATCGGGCGATCCGCAGTACCGCCGCGTCGATCCGGGGCCGTGGCCCTCCATTGCCGTTGTCGTTCGCTGCCGGCGGCTTTATGTCGTCGGCCGCGCGATCTTCGTCCTCGACCATCGCCGACCCTCGCCTGAGAAAATCCCGGTCGAGAGTCAGACTTGGGCTTGAGTCGGCGCATGGTCAATGGAAATATCTCAACTATATCAGTAAGTTGCGGAGTACTCCAGCGCACTACAGGCGGCTCGGGCGGCCGCCAGCGCACTCAGGGATACGAAGGACGGTCCAAAAAAATTGCACTGGCCCCTCATGCGTGTACCTCGCCAAGGACGCGGATGCGGCCGTGCGAGCGATTGCACGGCTTCGTCGCGACCGTGATGTCCAGATCCTGGCCGAGCGCGATCAGCAGACGCATCAGCCGCTCGCTGGAGAAGTTCGCGAGGCGTCCGTTGGCGCCGCGATAGAGCGGCTCGATCACTTCGCCGAAAAGCCGGAGCATGTTATCGAAGTCGCTCAGGTTCCTGGCGTCCCGCGCTTGCCCGACCTTGATGCTCTCGAGATGCCGCGATGGCGGAGAGTCTTCTTCGCGACACATGGGTCAATCTCGACCGGGCGGACTTGAGGCTTATTATTGAGAAGCGCACAGGGGATCCGGGTCAATGTGACGGTGGCCCCTCTCAGTCCCCACCGAAAATCGCCTCCGGCAACGGCGCCGAGACGACGTAGTTGCGGTTAACGACGAGGATGCGACTGAGCTCGCCAAGAAGCTGCAGAATCAGA
>CAZMNG010000293.1:0-3909 GCA_964567505.1 uncultured Chthoniobacterales bacterium | reverse complement strand
TCTTATTGGACAGAGAGAAGATAAAACGACTAACCATGGAACACCGGCGCTTGCAGGCCGGAAAAGCATTGCATAGTATGATCGACGTATAATCAACCACCAGATGAACCATGGCCTCTTTTAGTTCACGCCGAGTTCTGTCTCAAAATCTCTGACGATAGACACGCAGCTATGGATGAATCCAATGACTGAAAGCCATCTTAATACCTTGGGAAATCTGCTGGTGGTCTTGTTCGTTGTCACTAACATGCTATCGCTCGGCATGAGCATGACCATAAAAGAGATCGTGGCGCCGCTACGCGATGTGGCTCTTACACTCAAGGCGCTCTTGGCCAACTTCGTCCTTGTACCGCTGGGAGCTTATCTGTTGGCGCGCCTGCTGCAGCTTGAACATGAGGCTACCATTGGCTTCATTCTCATCGCGACGGCGGCAGGGGAACCGTTCGTCACCAAGCTGGGGCAGTTGTCCAAGGCGGACCCAGCCTACATTCTCGCCCTGCTGGTTATGCTGCAAGTCGTCTCGGCAGTTTACATGCCCGTGACGTTGCCTCTGCTCCTCCCCGGCGTGACAGTGAACCCATGGGACATCGCGAAGCCGCTAATCTTCCTCATGCTTGTCCCGCTGGCCATCGGACTCGGCGTCAAAGCGGCGCGTGACAAGGTCGCCCGTCTGCTGTGCTCACCTCTGGATCGGGCATCCTCGTTCTTTGTTGCCGCTGCTGTGGTGCTGATCGTGACGCTTCGATTCCAATCCATGATGGCGACCTGGGGCTCGCATATGATCCTCGCTGCTTTACTCTTAGGGTGGTTGGGATTTGCCTGCGGCTACTTCCTGGGCGGTCCACGGCCAGCCAACAAGGCGACGCTCGCACTGGCAACAGGCATGCGCGGCGGCTCCGCCGCCCTTGTCGTGGGCGTCAGCAATTTCCCCACGGCGCCCGACGTCGTCCTCATGATCCTCATGGTCCTCCTGTTTGGATTGCTAACCATGGCGCCCATCGCCGCAACGGTCCTGCGCCGTATAAACATCCGCAACCACTCTGCGGCGTAAGAACACTTACCCTTGGGTTCACATTCGGGCGAGGAACAATCATGATTCGATCGACGAAGTCAGCTGTCGCTCTGTACTTAAATCGTAGACCATGGCCGTTTACTGCACTTAATTCGCGGACTGGAGGCCTATCCCTTGGCTTAAATTCGTGGAAACACTGTACTTAAATCGTAGACAGCGCCGATTCTCTGGAATTTAGCAGGCGCGCGAGGATGATTATCAGTAAAAAGGGCCAGTATCAGGACACCGCTTCTATTCGCGAACCCGGCCGCTGCCGTCCGGAATTTTGCGACGAGCCGGTAGACCAGACTTCGAGGGATCCCAAGCTCGTCGCTCGCCGTAACCACAAGTTCCTCAGTCACTTCCGGTTGATCGGTGAAGGGACGAATTCACCGCTTCACGCGCTAGCGCCCAATCCTCGTCGGAGGCAGATTGCCATTGCCAAACGATGGCCACAAAGTCAAAGCAGAGCTTGGCCCACAAAAGTAGTACCGTAGTCTACGATTTAAGTGCAACGGTTTACTGCATTTAAATCGTGGACCGCCTGAGAGCACAGTGTACGATTTAAGTACAGTGCGACAATCTACGCGGGCGCTCCAGAAACTTTGAGCGAACTACTTTGCGCTCGCATCGGCTCACTAGGACTCAGCCTGATGCTTTTGGGAACTTATGCTATTGCAGAAAAGAAAATAGCGTTCACGCGATTATTGAAAATATTATTTCTGAGCTTTTGGGGCGCCTGCGTCGGCGCAGTCTTCCTCAATGCTTGGCAAACCCAGAGCTCAATAGCATTAATCCGATCTTGGAACGACAGTTGGAAAGCGCTGGATCTCCCGGTCCAGCGCTAAAGTCTTTTTAGGCGTTCTCTCGAATCGCGATCCTTCCTAACGGGAGGCACCAATTTTTGAAGATAAGGGTTAAGAGCCAGAGACAGGGTGAAAACCAGCCTACGACTGGCACGGGCATGAGAGAAGAAGTTTGCTATCGTCCCCGCGAAATCCTGATTAACTCCACCTCGTCCAGACACACATCATCCCCGCGTCGGTCGTAAAGCCCCGTCGTTCGTGACGACTCATGCGCCGCGATCTGCTGGGCAACCTTCAGACGGCCGCCATTCCTGAGGTCTTCTTTTTTCACGTGATGGCTAGTCTAGCCGAAATGGAGCGAGAACTGATCATTGAGCGCACCCGTGCGGGACTCCAAGCTGCTAGGCGCCAAGGGCGCGTGGGAGGTCGAAAACGCCAGATGACCGACAGCAAGATTCAGGCTGCAAGAAATCTATTAGCAAGCGGGACACCGCCATACGAGGTGGCGCACAACTTAGGCGTGTCGGTCCCCACGTTGTATCGTTGGGTGCCGGCCTCTTCACGGACAAGAAGTTTGCGATAGCGGGTCGATCACGGATCCTGGTAGATTCCCTCCCGCTCGACGAGAACTTCAGAGGCATTTAAACCCCATAATTTGGAGCGCTGCCTACCCTCACCAAGCTCCAACGTACCGTCGAGTAGGCAACGATGAAGGGTCACGTAGGGCACGGAAGCAGCATGAGAATGTACGTCGTCAAATGTCGTCAATAAAACGGGATGTAATGCTTTGATATTACAGATGTGTACTGCTAAATATTACACGCTGGCGAATGCGGCCCCCCCGGCGACGAAGCATATCGTTAGGCGACAAACAATCTTAAAAGCCCCGGGAGTAAACGATGAAAATGCGTGCGCGTGCTCAGGCCGAAGCGGAAAAGAAACTACCGGGGAAAGAATCACTGTGGAGGGTTGAAGCCGTACGGGCCATAGAGCCCGAGAAGTGTTATGAAAAGCGGCTAGCCACAGCGAAAACGTTACTCCGACTTTGCTTTACCCTTGCGGCCTTAGCAGTCATGGCGAGCCCGTTGCGGCCCGATCCGGACCGTAGCCGAAATCCACGGACCCCTGATGGCAAGCGGTTCCCAGCGACGCCGTAAAAGCCGTTGCGCTGATCCTGCTAGCGCTTGGACACATCGCATTTATTTTAAGGGGACGGTAGGTTTAAGTAGTCATTAGCGGTACGCACCTCAGGAAGCCGATTTGCCGTTAATAACAGTTGTCGATGGCAAGCGCTATGAATTGTATTCGGATGGAACGTTCGCCGAGGTGGAAAAGTGAACGCCCGAAGCGCAAATGAGAATTCAGATGGATCCTGAATGTTCAGCCGGTGATTCCGATCATTTTGAGTAAGGACTGGAACCTTATCACACGGACCATTCTGCCCATCATCAACCAGCCCCCTCTCCAGCTTGCGGAAGGTTGGCGAACAAATGAAGAGATCAGGCTTCCGATGGAATGACAATCTCTGGCAACATCAGCAATGAAGCAATCAGGAAGCCGAGTGCGCCAACAAGCGTGAACAGGAGGGAAACTGTGACCAACGCAGAACTGGTTAACTGGGGTAGAACAACGCTAAACAGAGCGGATATCATGAATCTCACACAACCAAGAAGGTTAGTAAAGGTGACCCACCAGGAAATACTGTCTGGTTGCCAGGCCCAATGGAGGTGGCAGGTTTCGATGAATGCCAAGTAACCGGAGATCAGGAAAAAAATCGATCCCACCAGATCTGGAGCCCAGATTGTATGGAACCAACGAAAAACGTTCGGCTGATATAAGCCGAATTGATCGAGAGCGCGCGGGCCAGATCGGGAACCAAGCTGAACACGCTACCCAGCAGAAAGAGAAGCGAACCAGCGGCAAAGACGATCCCGATCCACCAGTTCATCTCCTTCGGCATCCAAAAACAGCGCCGCAGCTCCATGCCGATGGAAAGCAGCTTGCCGGCATTTTTAAAAGGCAAGCCCTTTCGGTGATGGCGCGATCGCCACA
>CAZMNG010000292.1:0-5730 GCA_964567505.1 uncultured Chthoniobacterales bacterium | reverse complement strand
TCAGGTTCCCTCCCCGTTGACAATCGGTCTGATCCACTTGAGCGACGGCCGCACCGTCAAAGGCTTCCTGTGCGAAGAAGTCGCCGTCCAGGACGCCGAGAACATCTCCGCTTTCGGAGGCTGGAAATCGTATCTCAAGTGCCAGACTCTGGCCGCTTCGAGTGTCTTCCGAGGCTGATCCAAAATCAGAACATTCATCGATTGCCGGGCTCTCAAGAATTCGAACCGGCTCCAAGATTTTCTCTCGCTGCCGCGTAGAATTGTTTTATTTATAACGCGTCCGCACCTGCGATTTAGCCTGTCCCCCGGAACCAACAGAACGAACGCGCATTTTGAGCGATCAACCCTCTTGATTAATTTCTATGGATCTCGAACTAAAAGATAAAGTCGCCGTCATTACAGGCGGGAGCGTCGGAATCGGTCTTGCAGTCGCTGCGGGTCTTGCAGCGGAAGGCGTTCACATTGTCATCATCGGCCGGCAGGGCGACCGTGTGCATGCGGAGGCGAAAGGGATTGCCGGCAAATACGGGGTCCGCGCCATCGGTATTTCGGCGGATGTTGCCATAGCCGCCGAGATCGAACGGATCACGGCCGAGGTGGAGCGCGAATTTGGAGGTGCCGATATCCTTATCAACAATGCCGGTACAGGCAGCAACGAAACGATCATGGAAGCGCCCGACGAAAAGTGGCAATACTACTGGGACCTCCACGTCATGGCCGCCGTCCGCCTCGCACGCGGCCTGGTGCCGGGCATGAAAACGCGCGGTGGCGGCATCATCCTCCACAATGCGTCCATCTGCGCCGTCCAGCCTCTGTGGTACGAACCGATTTATAACGTAACGAAAGCGGCTCTGATGATGTTCTCAAAGACGCTCGCAAACGAAGTGGTCAAAGACAACATCCGCGTCAACACCATCAATCCCGGATTGATTCTCACCCCCGACTGGATCAAGACCGCCAAACTGCTGACTGCCGACAAGGGCGGCGACTGGGAAGCGCATCTCGCCTCGGTCGCACACGAGCACGCCCCGATCGGTCGCTTTGGGACCCCGGAAGAACTGGCGCACTTTTTCGTATTTCTCTGCTCCAAACGGGCCAGCTACTCGCTTGGCTCGACCTATTTTGTCGACGGCGGCATGCTGAAGGTAGTGTGATAGGGAAAGTAAGAAGTAAGAAGTAAGAAGTATGAATTAAGAAGTAGGAATCAAGAACTACGATCAGACTCCGAAGTCCTACTTCTTAATTCATACTTCTTACTTCTTACTTCTTCCGTTCCTCCCTCGCGGCCTCCAAAATCTTCTCTACGGACGACAGCTGGTACTTGTCTGCCAGGATTGAAATCCGTTGGCAAAAGATGTCCAAACTCCGGTTCTCGTCTTTCAGCTTCCGAGTCGCGGCCCGGAGAGCCATCACATCGCCCAGTTTCGCGTGCGGAAGCAATTGATCCAATTGCTCATCCGTTGGCAGCGGTTCGGTCAAAGGCCGATTCACCGCCTCCTCAGTGCTTTGGAAACCTGTGTCCAGTTCAGTGGCCTCGCCGTAAACGGCCTTCAATCCGAGCAAGTTTTCGAAGAGCTCGAACAATACCGTTTCGTTGACCGGCTTCGGCACGAATCCGTTGAACCCCGCTGCCAGTGCGGCTTCACGGTCATCCACGTAAACGCTCGCCGAGGAGGCGATCATCACAAGAGCGGCCAATTTTGGATCTTTGCGGACCTCCTGACAGAACTCAATCCCGCTCGTTTCGCCCATCAGCACATCCGAAAGCACCGCATCGAAGTGTTTGGACCGAAGCAGATCCAAGGCTTCTTTCACGCTCGACGCCGACTGGGATTCCAGGCCAACCTCGCGCAAAAGTTCAAACATGAATTGGGAACTGGTTGCGTCGTCATCCACGATGAGTACCCGGTTCCTTTGGCCCGTCAGACGAACGGCTTTCTGCACCAGAGGCGGCGGCTGCGAAATCTCTGGTTCATCCGCCGGCAGATCGAACCAGAACAGTGCCCCCTTTCCTTCGGTGCTCGAGACTTGCAGTTCGCCGCCGAGCAGCCGCACGATACGTTGGCTGATATGCAGACCGAGGCCGACGCCGCCACTGGTCTGATCATTGTTGCTGGCCTGGTAGAACGCCTTGAAAACATTCGGCAGATCAGCAGCCGGGATTCCTTTGCCGGTGTCTCTGACCTCAAACCGGATTCGATCATTGACGCGTCTTACCAACAGCGAGACTACGCCATTGTCCGTAAATTTGATCGAGTTACCGGCCAGATTATAAAGAACCTGCCGTAGCCGGACCGGATCGGTTGAGACCCAATCGAGGATCGATTGGTCGGACGAATAAACAAATCGCAGCCGTTTCTGACTGGCTCGAAGCTGCATCTCATCTGCGATCGTTGTCAGCAACGGTTTGAGCTGCACCGGCCTCGGATTGACGGTGATGGTGCCGGATTCAACCTTTGCCAGATCCAGGATGTCGTTGATCATGTTCAGCAGATGTTCTCCGCTCGATTGGATCGTGTTCAATCTCCGCCGCTTTTCTTCGGGTTCGTCGCGATTCCGGAGCATGAGCTGGGTATACCCGAGAATCGAGTTCAGCGGTGTTCGGAGCTCATGGCTCATGTTCGCCAGGAACGCGCTCTTGGCGCGATTTGCGGATTCGGCCGCATCCTTTGCGTCGACAAGGTGCGCCTGACTTTCTTCGAGTTCCTTCGTGCGGTCGGCCACAAGCTGCACGAGTTGTTTTTCGCGCATCCGAAGCCGCCAGGTCCTTAGCCGAACAAAGACCAAAAAGCAGAGGACACCAAGAAGCGTGTAGATCGAATACATCCACCAAGTCCGATACCACGGCGGCAAAACCCGAATTGCAACAATTGCTTCCCGACTCTTTTGACCATCTTCGTCTTCAGCCACGACGTGAAGCATGTATTGCCCTTCGCCGAGTGAACCGGAACGCCAGACAGGATCGGTGACTGGAGCGCTCCAGTTTCGTTCCAGGCCGTCGAGCTTGACCCGGTATCGGATCTCGTCTCTGCCTGCAAACAGATCGTTCGCAAAGCGAATCTGGAAGTCGTTCAAGCTAAACGGAAGCGTCAGCGCCTTCCCAGGCTTTGGAAGAGACAAAGGAACCCCGGAAACCGTGTTTGCTTCGCGGGCAAAGAGATTGAACTTTCGGTCCGGATGCAGCACCTCCTTTAGATCGATTCGCGCAATTCCATAGGTGCCCCCGGCCCAAAGGACCGGAGATCCGGACCTGAAGTCCAATTTTAGTATCTCCGGGTCTCCAATCGTTCTGGTAATCACCGCCGGCAGGAAACTAGATCGCCCGTCCGAAGTGATTTGTGCGATTCTAGTTTGCGGCGCGCTGCCCGCAGGCGGATTGCGAGGCGTCAACGCGATAAAGAGAGGCTGGTCCTTTTCTGCGCTAACGGTCGCCTTGGTGGGCGTGTAATCGCGGAAGATCGGATCAAACGCGGAGATTGGCACGAATCTGTTCCGAGATTGGTCATATCGCGCAATTCCGTCTTTCGATATGAACGCCGGCTCTTCTCCTAGCGCTGCCAGCGCGTCAGGATCGCCAATCTCCGGTGCATTCTTAGCTGCGGCTAAGCTGACGAGGCTCGCGGAATCGAATATTTCTCCGGATCCCTTTTGAAGTTCGACTCGGAAGAATCCCTTGTTCAGCGTCGACACGAAAAGTTCGTCCGGACCGTTTTCTATCACATCCTTCACTGGACCGCCGAACCCGTCGAGTTTCCCTTCAACGCGCCATGTATCACCGCTCTTGGAGATCGCGGTTAAGCCTTCGTCTAAGCCAACATAAATCCGGCCCGGAACAAATTTGGATGACCTAAGGCAATTAGGGAGACCAATCGGAACGGAAACAGGTGTTAGCTCAACCCCGTTAAAACTGAACAGACCCTTCCAGCCGCCCACAAGGAGGTCGCTGCCTGTGTCCGCAGTCGCTGGAATTGGCGCCGTCGCACCCGGAATCTTGCGGAAGTTCGAAGGCAACGTGTCAGCCGTCGCTTGTTGCAATTCGTAAAGACCGTTCAAGGTAGCGGCGTACATATGTCCGCGGAAACGCCGGAGATCAAAGATGGCGGAAAGCGGTAATCCGTTTCTGTCATCAAAGAAGCTGATTCCCGGCGATGTATCAACTCGCGTCAGGCCGGCGTTTCCACAGATCCACACCCCTCCGGCGCGGTCAGGCACCAGATCGAAAATGTTTGGGTCAGGCAAACCGCTCTGCTGAAACAGAACGCCACGGAGCGCTCCTTCGCTGTTTAGCACCGCAACTCCATGCTGTTCGATTCCGACTGCGATCAAGGCTCCCGGCAGGCAGGTTGCCCATTGAATCGGGTACTCAGCAAATATCGAATCGATGTCAGTATGAAACGGAACTATTGCGTTTTGTTGGAGACGGAAGAGGCCATGATCTCGTGTCAACAATAGAATCGACCCTGGGTTGGGTTCCAGCACCTGATAGACAACCGTCGTTCGAAGTCGTGGGTCATCGACGAGAGGAACTAATCGTTTGTTGGCAATCTCATAGAGGGGCTCGTTTACGGCACTTACGAACACTCTGTTCGCGGTCGCCGCAACGAGGTAGTTGAAACCGCTTCCGTGCGGCCAGGAAACGGCGTCCCAGGAACCGTTTTGAAATATAAGAAGAGCGTGCTCGCCGCGCACAAACTCGGCGTCGCCGCACGATACAATCTCGAACACCTGCCCAAGCGTGTTTGGCAGATGTTTATTCCCTTTAAAGGGTACATATCGCCAAGCGCTTCCGGTCTCCGCAAGAGTGCCCAGCTTTTCAGTTCCCCCCACCCAGACTGTTCCGGTCGAGTCGAGAGCCAATCCATAGATTCCGAAGGCACCTGGCACAGGAATCTGGTCCCAGCGTTGGCCATCATAATCGAGCACGAAATTGTTATTGCCGAAAAACAACAATCCATCGCGATCTTGGACTGCACTCCAGTTTTGATTGTCGCCCTTGTAGTCGCGCGTGCTAAAAAACTGGTAGAGTGGGCGACCTAGTTCGAAATATTTTTGACCGCAAGAGTTTTGGATCACCAGAAGAATCGCAGCAACAGTCGTCAGCATCAGCCGCACGAGAACCAGACGAGATGATTTTAGAGGCCGCCTCCGGCCGTTCTGGCGAGTGCAGTCTGGAAGCTCCACGTGCTGGGTAGCGAGCCGGGGTTGAACTCCAGCGAAAAACTGGCCGTTGGCAAGATTGACCAGGCCGACTCGATCTGAAAGCGAAACACCGTTCCGGTCCGGGGGCCGATGCATGTCTTAAATTATGTGAAACGCCGAAGGCTAAATATTACCCTAACGGACCATTACCGATCAACGATTATGGGTTGTTCGACCGGCCCAGGATTGGTATGTATGGACCTATGCCTGATAAAGACCTTGAAGAATCTGACGAGTGCAAAGAGGGGGAAGCAACGGACAAAAAAGACTGCACTGGAACCACCGACAACCCGCCTAGCGTTACCGTGACCGTCCACGTGGAATGGCAAAAGCCACCGCATCCTTAGGGGTGGTGTCGACCACGTGGTAATAATTGCCGGACCCGCTCCTGCGGGTCCGGACTACTTGGTGTCCTGTCCTCGAAATAAGAGGTACTTTGTTGCGATCAAAATGGGCCGCCGTTAAGGGCGTGTCTCAATCGATACGTGACCGATCCGGCGGCGGCCGGACCGCCGTCGGCCGATTTTCATC
>CAZMNG010000291.1:0-5732 GCA_964567505.1 uncultured Chthoniobacterales bacterium | reverse complement strand
CCTGGCTCTACTTCATCGCACTGGCCCGGCCGGCGGAGCAACCACGGCAAACCAATCCAATCGTGCAAGTCGTCTACGGCGGCGGCAAGGCGCTGCAGTTCGTGCTTCCCGTGCTCTGCGTCCTCGCCTGGGAGCGGCGCCGAGTCAGATCGACGGTCTTACGAACCAGACCTACGATGTCGCCACATTCACTACCTGGAGTGCCATGCTTCGAGACCGATTGCAGGCACGGAGTGTGCATCTTTTCGAGCGCGGTCGCTGGCTGGCCGAAGGGGATAGCCGGTCTGTCGAGCGGATCGCGCGCAGCCTTGGTTGGCAAGGCGAGCTTCCGGCGCCTTTCGCCATGACGTCGAACCGGAGGTTTGATTTGCCGCCCGGGACTATTGCGATTCATCCCGGTTGCAAATACGAATGGCCGTGGAAGAAATGGCACGGGTTCAGCGAGCTGGCGCGGCTGTTTTCGAACGTCGTCATAGTCGGCACGGAAGAGGATTTGCGCACGGACAACACCTATTTCGAACGGGTGTTTGAGTGGCCGGACCATGCTCGGAATTTCGTCGGGAAATTGGGTCTACGCGATACGGCAGCCCTGCTGCGAGAGTGCGCGGCACTGGTTTCCAACGATTCCGGCTTGATGCACCTGGGGGTAGCTCTGGGCATACCGACGTTCGGTATTTTCGGAATCACCAACCCGGAACGCGAGACAATTTCCGCGCCACATATGTTCCCGATTACGAAAGGACTGCCATGCGAACCGGCCTGCCGCAAGGGCATGTGGGGAAGGCGGGACTGCGAATATCATTTGCAATGCCTGAAGACGCTCACTCCGGAAGAAGTCTTTATGAAAGTTACCGCTACGCTGCCCGAATTGGAGAAGAGATTCCCCTCGCCCGCTGACCCTCCCACGACCCCGCAACCTAACCACCACAGTACGGCTAGCGAGACGATCAACCTCGCCTATTACGGCTACGTTTTCGACGCTTCCGGCTATGGCCATGCCGCGCGGGCATATCTACATGCGCTTCATCGGAGCGGCGTCGACCTCACAGTCGTGGATCTGGCCGGGAATCGGGCTCGACAGGTCGAGGACCCGCTGGTTGCTTCCCTCGTTGGGCGGTCAATCGACGCCGATTTTTCCCTTTTCCACGGCACGCCCCCGCTTTGGGCCAAGCTGGCTTTCCCGTTGCGAAATGTGATCGCGATGACCGTCTGGGAAACCGACACGATGCCGACGCAGTGGCGGCCGGTGCTTACACACGCGGTCGATGTGTGGTTGCCGTGCGAGTTCAATGCCAAGGTCTTTTCCGCTGCGCTCGGCAGGCCCGTGTTCAAGCTCCCGCACCCGGTATTTTCGGTCGGGCCAAATGGCTATGCGGCGCCCGACGCGATCGAAGAGTGGGAGATCCAGGCAGGTGATTTCGTGTTCTACGCTATCTTCGAGTGGCAGGACCGCAAATCACCCGAACGCACGTTGGAGGCGTACTTCCGAGCGTTTCGAGAAGAAGACAGGACGGTCCTCGTGCTTAAGACAAACCCTGGAGCAGCCGCTGTGGCTGCGCGAGCACTCCAGGAAATGCGGGGTCGAACGCGTTCGCGCGCGCGTGCCGCGGTTCGCGCCGAGGCGTGGAGCGAGGACCAGATCAGGGTACTGCACAAGCGCGGCGACTGCTACGTCTCCCTTCACCGAGGCGAGGGTTGGTGTTATCCATTGTTCGATGCCGCCAGTCGCGGAAAGCCGGTAATTGCGACCGGGTACTCCGGACCGCTCGATTACCTAGCCGCCGACACCCACGGTCTGGTGCGACATACGCTCACGCCGGTTCGCCAGCCTTATGCCTATTACCGTCCGTCGATGCATTGGGCCGAACCGGATACCGCGCATGCGGCGGAATTGATGCGCGCAGTGCGGGCGCAACCTGACGAGTTCTATAAGCGCGCGGGGGCCGCTGCGAAACGTCTTGTCGACGACTTCTCACTGGAGGAAATCGGCCGCCGTGCGCGGCGCCGTCTGGGCGAACTTCTTCGCCGGACCGACAGCGCAAAGTGGGAACGCCTTGCTCGGGCCCAGCGCGCTAGCCACCTGCGCCCGCCAGTGCCGATCCCGGGCGAGTGGTTCGACGCCGACTACTTCGAGAACGGCACCAAAAGCAACTGGACCGACGGTTACCATTGGCGCGATTTCGCGGGTCTCTTTCGCGAAACGGCGCAATTCCTCATCGCAATGTTCCCGGAGGCTGAATCCTTTCTGGACGCCGGCTGCGCCAAAGGTTTCCTCGTGCGAGCGTTGAGCGAACTGGGAAAAGATGCGTGGGGCTTCGACCACAGTGCGTGGGCACTTGAACGCGCCGAGGATGTCGCCCGCCCGTTTCTGCACCACGCTTCGGCGGAGAGCGCTGAGTTCGACCGCGCTTTCGACATAACTCTCGCGTTCTCCCTGCTCGAAAACCTCACTGAAGAACAAGCCCTGCAGTTCCTGCAGCACGCGCGCGTTTGGACGCGCCAAGCGCTCGTCGCGGTTGTGCATACCTGCGAAAGCGACATTGAGCGCGCACGCTTGCTTACCGATGATCGCGATCTCGCCCGCCTGACTCTGCAAAGCCGCGAGTGGTGGCACAAACGCTTCCTTCATGCTGGTTGGCGCCAGGACGCGTTGCATCGAATTTCAGAGCGCGCCTGCCAGACCCATTGGCTACCTGCGAGGATGGATTGGAAATTGTTCGTCTATGCGCCCTGAACGACGACTCGTCGTGACAAGGGCGTCCCGCCCGGTGGATGGGCCATGATCACGGGCAGGACGCCCACGTCACAATGCGAGCCCGGATCGGGGCCCATGCGGATTCGACCGGCTCCGGAGTCGCGAGATGGATATTGAGACCGCTTACCTTGACGCTTGCCGGCAGCCATCCGACATCAACGAGCATCTGCCCTTGCTCCATCACTATGCGTTGTCGTGCCAACATGTGACAGAGTTTGGAGTGGGTCGCGGCATGTCCACCGTGTGCTTCATCCACGCTCGCCCGATCCGCCTTGAATCCTATGACATAGGCGTAAAACCAGAAGTTGCCAGTTATCTGGATGAACTCGCGGCCAGCGCAAGGGTTCAGTTTTCGTTTCATGCTGAAGACGTGCGGAACGCCCGTATTGACCCGACCGAATTACTATTCATCGACACATGGCACGTCTATGATCAGTTGCGCCTGGAATTGCTCATTCATTCAGATCGAGTATCCAAGTTTATCGCATTACATGACACCGTGACATTCGGTGATGTAGGTGAAACGTCCGGGCATCGAGGGCTATGGCCTGCTCTGATTGAATTCCTTCTGAGTCACCCGGAATGGACGATTTTCGAAAATCGATCTAACAACAACGGTCTAACAATCTTGCGAAGACGAACGCAGGGTGTAACGGAACCGGGCAGTTTTCTCTTGAGAGATCGCTTGCTTTGAATGGAAATCGAAAAACCAAACGTGAAACTAGCGATCGTGATGCCGGTCGTGTTGCAGACCAAAGCCCTCTTGAGTTTGACACAAGAGGCCGTGGCGCACCTCATAGTCAGGCATCAGACTGTCCTCTACGTCGTGTGCAACCGATTGCATGTTTGTCTTCCCGAGATTTTACGTGCGGATCTACAAAGCCGGTTTGCAGGTAAGGTCGTCGTGGTGCACGAGCCTGGCATCGAACGAAGTGTGGCGGGCGCTTGGAACAAGGGCTGCGAATTGGCTTTGGCCGATGGCGCCGACTACATAGCGGTTGTCGCCAATGATACGCGTTTACGCGAGAACTGCCTCGACAACCTTATCGAATACGGTCAGAAAGCCGAAACCGATTTGTGGTCGGGAATCAGTTTTAACAACCGGAATAATATTAATCCAAGCGACGTCACGGATGGCGCCGATTTTTCGTGCTTCATGATACGCCCTGGCACCCTGGACAAGCACGGTTTTTTCGACGCCAACTACCGACCGGCGTACTTCGAGGACAATGACTACTACGGACGCGTAGTCCTTGGCGGCGGCGAGTGCCGAACGGTGCATAGGGCTCAGTTCTTCCATCATGGTTCCATGACGGTTAAGGAAGACGCAGAGATGGCCCACCATGTTAGTTATTGGTTCGGGAGAAACCTCGCGTACTTTTCCAACAAATGGGGAGTTCCCCAACCAGAAAACTCCCGTCAAGGCGTTCTGCGTCTTTATTACCGACACCCATTTAACGATCGCGACAAAGCACTCTCCTGGTTTCCACCGAGCGGCAACGCGACGTGAAACGTTCAGTGGCGTTTTGCAAGGAGCCCAAGCAAAAATGAGCGATGATCGCAGAGAGGTATTGGTCCATGTCGGTGCGGGAATCGGTAACGTAATCCTGGCCACACCCCTATTCATTGCGTTACACGAAATGAGGTTTAAGGTTGACGTCTGGTTAAGCGGCGACTATGCGCAGACGGCCGAGTTGCTGAAACCCTGGAGCGTGGTTCGAACCATATTGGCCGACCTGTCTGTCGACCTTCGCTCGACACGTTACTCGCACGTCATCCCAGCAATTCCCCCTTTCTACTGGCCGCGCTACGCAGGCAGATTCAAAGCGACACTTCCGCTTGTATCCCGCCCGGTAGAATCCCTTTTTTACCGGGACGAACAGGAGTTTTATCTCAGCTTCGCGCGCCGGCTTGGCTATCCGACCGACTGCAGCCCTCTTATGTGTTTACCCGTCGCAGCGCCAGAATCGGAAGGGGTCAGTTCGCACACCCTTGTTATTGCCCCCGGCTGCAAGACCGGCGAAATGGCCGCCAAGCGTTGGCAACATTATCCAGAGCTCGCGGATGAGTTCGAAGACGTCGCGGTTGTCGGCACTGCGGATGACCTGAGGCGGTACAACGGCGAACAGATGCACTTCAGTCCAGAGGTGAAGATGTTTGTGAATCAACTCACGCTGCGCCAAACCGCTGAACTTCTGGCAGGCGCAGGCGCGGTCGTCGCCAACGATACCGGAATCGCCTATGTAGCAGCGGCGGTGGGCACACCAACGCTCATTCTCTTCGGGCCAACACCGGACAAGAGCCTCGGCAACTTCCCGCCTAACGTCCGCGTTCTGCGGGCCGGATTGGCCTGCGAGCCCTGCTGGTTCCAGGCTCGTTTCCGCGCGTGCGCGGGTCGGATCGATTGCCTGGGGCAGGTCTCGGTAGCTGATGTTGTGTGTTCGCTTGGAGAGCTGGGCTTCTCCGCAAACGGGTTTAAAAGGGCTGGAAGCTGATTTGGAAGTCAGGAGTTCAGGAGTTGCAGGAGTTCAGGAGTCCTGGAGTTCAAGCGATAACTAACAACGGCCGGAACACTCCCAGACATTGAGTCAAAGGATCGAAGACGATTTCTCCATCTTTTCAGCAAAGTAAAAGAGAAGGAAACCATGCGAGTCGTGCAATTAGGATGTGTCGGCGGCTAGCCCCAGGCTAGCCTGCAAAAATCACTCAAAGGCTGAGCGCAGACTGGAAAACCGCGGTCTCACTTTCAATTCCCTAACTCACCCAGCCGTGACCCGCGTAATACTGCTGGAAAGTGTCGGCACGAAGCGCGAAGACGCCGTTCGCCGGAAGATGCAATGTGCGAGTGAATCCCGATGCGATCTGTTCAATTGCCGTCCACGGCCCATCGTCAACATTCAGCGTTCCGGGTGAATTCCCCCATGGATTTCTCAGAACGATGTACTGTTGACTCTGGTAGTAGATCCAACCGAGAATC
>CAZMNG010000290.1:0-5735 GCA_964567505.1 uncultured Chthoniobacterales bacterium | reverse complement strand
GGGGAGCCACGAGCGAGGCCGATCTCGGTGTCGCGCTCGCCGAATTGATCGCCTACAAAGGCGACTATCTTAGCTACCAGCAGGACGCAATCGCTACCGAAGCCTACATCGAGACAGCTCGCAGCAGGGTGTCGCTGAGGCGCCATGCACGGCTGGTTGACTATCACGTGCACGATGGCTGCAACGCCCGGACCTGGATCCAACTGACGGTCGCGGGAAACCCAGGCGACGCAGTTTTTCTCGATCGCACACTCACCCGATTCTATACGTACGCGCCCGGGATGCCGTCGAGCCTTGCGGTAGGCGCGGGCAACGAAGAAGCCGCTTTGCTGAGTGGGGTGCAGGTTTTCGAGGCGATGCAGGACGCGCTCTTATATGCAGTGCACAATCAGTTGTTCTTTTACACCTGGGGCAACACGGAATGCTGCTTACCGAAGGGAGCTCTCGAGGCAACACTCAGCGGTTCCTATCCCAATCTGCAGCCCGGCGATGTCCTGATCTTCCAGGAAATGGTCGGGCCCCAAACCGGTAGCCAGGCGGACGCCGACATCCGCCACCGTTGTGCAGTCAGGCTGACGCAGGTGGCGACGGTCGACGCGAATGGGAATCCGCTCGTTGATCCGCTCTTCGATCAGAACGGAAATCCGATCACGCGTCCCGCCACTCAACAACCGGCTTCTGTTACCGAAATCCAATGGTCGCAGAATGATGCGCTGCCCTTCCCGGTCTGCGTTTCCTCCGTTTATCTGGACTCCAATGGAACGAGGCAAACCTTGACGAATGTGAGTGTGGCTCTGGGCAACGTTGTGTTGGCCGACCACGGGTTGTCCATCTCAGCGACGAACCTCGGGACAGTGCCGGCGCCCCGGCTATTTTTGCCGCCTGACCCGGGTGCGGATCGCTGTCAACCGACGTCGCCCGTTCCACTTCCGGTCCGTTACCGGCCTGAAATTCCGGACAGTCCGCTCACCCAGGCGGTTCCGCAGCCGCTGGCCGGAATTCCTGTCACGCCGAATGTTATGGTTCTGGAGGGAACCGGTGCCGTCAACTTAATGGACTCCAACGGGCTCGTTTGTTTGATGGTTCAAGCAGTCAATCCCGCGCGCTGGCCGCAACTTTTCGGGGTGATCGCCCAGCAGAACCAGACGACGCCTGCAAATTTCGACCTTTCCGTGGTTTACAGCCCAGGCGGGGCCGGGGGCAAACCCATCACGGTGGAAAAGATAACGGATCTGTCGTTCAATACTGCAGATCCGAACTATGTGGCCGTTCAGATCAACTCTCTTTCGAGACTGGTCCGAGTTCCTTCGACCTACGTCCCGCCCGCGACTTCTCCGTCGAGTTATCCCTTAACTCCGATGATGCTCCCAAACACGGGAACCGTGAGTCTGCAAAGTCTTGGCAGCCCGCCTGTGACCTATCTGACGCTCCAGCCTACTGCCCCAACCGGCTGGCCCCAGGCTTTCGGGGTTTTCGCCCAGGAGATTCAGCAATCAGCGTCGAACGGGAACCAGGAGGCATTCTCCACATTCAACCTTGAGATCGTTTATTATCCCCCATCGGGCGGCATTGGTGTGACACTGCCGGTACCCCTCGAGCAGTTCGGCCCCCTTTCGCTCGTCAACATTTCCAGTCAATTCACTTCCCGGCTTGTCGAGGTAAGCAGCTTTGCGGCAGCCCCAGATATCAGCCTGGCAGCCTCCGATCTGATAAATTTCGATCCAAGCGACGCTGTTCCGGAAATCACGCTGCAAGGATCATTGGATGGAATAGCGACCGAGTGGAACCCGGAACAGGACCTGTTGGGAAGCACCCAATCGGATCGTGTCTTCGTCGTGGAGATTGAGTCGGACGGCACAGCGACGTTGCGGTTTGCTACGCCTGCTGATCCAGACTCTGCATCAGACGCCACCAACGGGATGGTGCCGGAGTCAGGCACGCAGTTTGTCGCCAACTACCGGATCGGGAACGGAAGCGCTGGAAACGTCGGGGCGGAAAGTCTTATTTATCTGGCTGCCATTGACGCCCGGATTCAATCCTGTACCAACCCATTGCCGGCGACTGGGGGCACAGACCCTGAGACTAATGACCAGATACGGCGCCGGGCTCCCCAGGCCTTTCTCTCACAGGAAGCAGGCACGCTGCAGAGGTCAGTGACCATGGCGGACTACGAAGCCGTGGCAGAAAGCAATCCCCAGGTGGACCAGGCGGTAGCTTCGCTCCGCTGGACCGGCAGTTGGTACTCCGTATTTATCGCAGTCGAACCGGCCGGAGGCGGCAATCTGACTCCGAGTGTGCAAATGTCTCTGAAACAAAACGTTGAACGTTACCGATTGGCTGGTCAGGACCTCCAACTTGAATCCCCTCAATATGTATCGCTGCAGATTGAATTGCAGGTTTGCGTGGACCCGAACTATTTCCGCGACGACGTTGAGGGCTCCCTGCTCCAGGTACTGAGCAATCGGATACTACCGAACGGCCAAAAGGGCCTCTTTTACCCCGACAACTTCACGTTCGGCCAAACCGTGTTTTTGAGTCCGGTGTACGCCGCGGCTCGATCGGTCCCCGGCGTGATCTCGGTTACAGCTACTCAGTTTCAACCGCAAGGGGTAAGCTCGCCACAATACCTTGCTACGGGGCAAATCAAGCTCGGATCCATGCAAGTGGCCCGTTTGGACAACGACCCGAACTTTCCAGATCATGGTCAATTGATTTTGGTTATGCAGGGCGGGAAGTGAGGGGAAAGGCAAAAGTCAGAATGCAGAATGAAGAAGTGAAGGGCTGGTGGGGCCAAGCTTCCAAAGCGCTAACTTAAGGCCGAAGTACGTAAAGCGTCCCGCTTTGCTTCCCTGCAAACCGAGACAGTTTGCCTGCATTTTGCCGCTTAGACGCACATCAAGGACGAAGGCGGGAGCTTGTCCCTACCGATCAGCCGTCAAATCTAATGAGCTGCACTGGTACATCCGATTGCAATTGCGGCTGTTGCCTCGGCACCAGCGTCCAGACGCCGGCGCCTCGAAGCAATCTGCCGGGGCTTTCTTCCGTATCCTACCGCGTGGGAACCTGGGCCAGTTTCAAAGAATCGATGCTGGCCCGGCTCTCGAGCTCTGATTATCCCGCGCTGGCTGCGCTCAAGACCCGGGATGATGACGACTTCACGGTTGCCCTCGTCGATGCAACCGCGCTGGTGCTCGATGTCCTGGCATTCTATCAAGAGCGCCTGGCCAACGAGAGTTACCTCCGCACCGCCGGGCAGTCCCGATCGTTGACCGAACTCTCCCGGTTGATCGGATATCAGCCCTCGCCGGGCGTATCGGCCTCTACGTACGTGGCCTTCACCTTGAGAACTGCCCCGGGTCAATCCCCGGACCCTTCCACCCCGGCAATTACGATCCCGAACGGAACGCAGATTCAGAGCGTCCCGGTGCAGGGGCAACCGCCACAGGTATTCGAGACCTTTGCCGACATCCAGGCGAAAGCAGACTGGAGTGCTCTGCCGGTTCTGGCCGCGCAGCCTTGGGTCCCGCCAGGCACTACAAACAGCATTTATTTCAGCGGGACTACGACCCAACTTCTACTGGGAGATTCCCTTCTCATTCTCGGCGTAACCCGGGAGGAATGGAATCCAAGCGTCAGTCAGGTCCCGAGTGAACAATGGGCTGTGGTTGTCATCAACCAGCTATGGACCGACAAGATTCGTAATCTTACTTATGTCTCCTGGGACGCAGCGCTGACACACGCCAGTTACGGGTCTCAAGATCCCTGGAGTGCCGCCAAGGTTTTCGCGTTTCGCCAAAAGGCCGCTCTGTTCGGGTATAACGCACCAAACCCTAAGCTATTCGTTAATTTGAACCAGGCCACTTCCGCAACTATCCCGACCAGTCTTCCGGGATTGATCAATGCGCCCGGGCCGCCGGCGTCGACTGTGTGGCAATGGCTCGATTATAATATTGTTTCGCCCAGGCAGATTGATCTGGATGCGACTTACCCAAAGATCGTCGCTGACAGCTGGTTTGCGCTCACCAGTGAGGGCGTTGCGCAGCTTTATAAGGTCCAAAGCGCACGCACGGTGTCCGTCGCAAACTTTGGCCTCAGCGGGAAAGTCACCGAACTGGCCGCCGATTACCAGGATCCTTCGATCAACCCTGGTCCCGCCCCCGGCGGTTCGCAGCCAACGTTCAGCGGCTTCACGCTCCCTCTGACGGAGGTGTGGGCACAGAGCGATCCGTTAGACGTGGCAGACCAGCCGTTAACCTATCCCCTCTACGGAACTTTGTTGGATCTGCAGGATCTCCGTCCCGATCTAATCGGCGTACAGGTTGTGGCCCTGTCCGGCAAAAGCCAGAAGATCGCGGTCGTGAGCGGGGTAACCGGCCTGTCGTTCATTCCCGACGATGGGACCGAACAGGTTTCCTTGAATCCGGGAGATGTGCTGACATTGACCGACCCAACTCCGCTGCCGCTGTCGACAGACGGGTCCATTCCGGATTGGAGTCTCTCGAATGACACAATCACGTTAAGCACCGAAGACTCCAACGGCAGGACCGGCACGGTGGCGGCCGCGTTGAATCAGTTCGTGCTGACGGCCTCGGGACAAAGCGATCCTGATATCAGCGAATATGCCCTGGTCTCAACCTTAGCGAGTGTCACTGCCCCCTATCCCCACACCCAGATCCAATTGCAGTCGAACCTTGCCCATTGCTTCGATCGGAATGCGACCACAGTGAACGCCAATGTGGCACTTGCCACAAACGGACAGTCGGTGAGCGAGATCCTCGGCAACGGCAGCGCTGCCACACCCAATCAGAACTTCACATTGAAGCAAAGTCCGCTCACCTACGTGCAGGCGCCGACGCCAACCGGAAGGCAAAGCACCCTTCAAGTGCAGGCAAACGGAGCGGTCTGGAGCGAAGTACCGAGTCTTTACGGAGAATCCTCCTCAGACCGGGTTTTTGCGACCCTGAACCAGTCCGACGGCACGACCGATGTTTTGTTCGGAGACGGAGTGGAAGGCGCAACTCTGCCGACGGGCCAGAACAATGTGCAGGCTAACTACCGAATCGGGTTGGGATCGTCAGGCAACGTCGCAGCCAACACTCTCACCACCCTGGTCGATCGGCCCCTCGGAGTAAGCGGTGTGACGAATCCCCAACCTGCCACAGGAGGCCAGGATGCCCAATCGGTGGACGACATCCGATCCAACGCGCCTCTGGCGGTGCTTACACTGGGCAGGGCGGTCTCGCTTGTCGACTACGAAAACTACGCCAGCACCTTCGCCGGTATTGCCAAGGCATACGCGGTCTGGATTCCCAGTGGACCGGCGCAAGGAGTTTTCTTGACGGTGGCGGGGGCTAGCGGAGCCGCGTTGCCTCCGGACAATCCGACTCTCAACAATCTGGTCGCCTCACTGCGGAGCTACGGCAATCCGCTCATCCCCATTACCGTGCAGTCGTTTGTCGAAACGCTCTTCGGCTTGTCGGCAGACATCCAATACGACTCGGCCTATGTTCGATCCGCGGTTGAGGCGCAAGTGCTGCAGACGCTGTCAAATGCCTATGGCTTTACGCAGCGAAGTTTCGGCCAGGGAGTTTCGGTCGACGAGATTGCAGCGGTTATCCAACAGGTACCGGGAGTCATTGCCGTCAATGTCAAGCAGATCAATCTCATCGCGAGCAGTGCCGGCGGCGATCTGGCCGGCTTGTCGACCGGTTTTTCACTCTCGACATGGAATAACT
>CAZMNG010000289.1:0-5750 GCA_964567505.1 uncultured Chthoniobacterales bacterium | reverse complement strand
CCCTGTTCGCTGGTGAAGCAGGTCATCGCCGCTTTTCTCGTACCCCCGGCCTGGATTTTAACCCGCGCGTTTTTCACCAGCTTTTCAAACGCCGCAATTCATCACCGGTTCTGGGCCTCCGAAGAGTTCTGGTTTTTTTCTTTGGGTTCGCTGCTTTGGCTCATCGCATTTTTCGGGCTGCCACGTCCGATGTGGTTGTACGTATTCGGGCACGAACTGACGCATGCGCTATGGACCTGGCTATTAGGCGGCCGCGTGAGCCAGTTCCGGGTCACCCGGACTGGCGGGTATGTCGTCACTGACACGAACAATTTCTGGGTCTCGCTCGCGCCTTATTTTTTTCCGATCTACAGCATTCTCGCGCTGCTGCTGTATGGTGGGATCGGTGTTTTCGCGGATGTGGATCCGTATCGGCGCTGGCTATTTGGCGTCGTCGGGTTCACTTGGAGTTTCCATGCGACATTCGCGATCTGGATGTTATGGGAAGGACAAACCGACTTGGTCGAACACGGCACGTTCTTTTCGATGATGGTCATTTACCTCGCCAATTTTACCGTGCTAAGCATCATGCTCATCGTGGCCAGCCGGGACGTTACTTTCGCTTATTTCGGCCGCGAACTGCTCCAAGGAGCGATGGATTTCTCCGATCGCACGCTCCGACTGCTTCATCTGAAACTGTGAGCGATGCAGGTTAAGCCTTGAGGTGCCCGAACTCGGACTCCCAATGTGCCGGTAACCGTTGAACCTTCAGTTCGGGTAACTGCACCACCGCGAGCATCTGCCGGCACGTAACAAGGAGTGCGCCATCCGCCGGGCGCGTGATCGTGAACGAACACCAGAATCGGCTTCGTTCGAATTTCTCAAGTTCACCGTGCACAAGCAAAGCGTCCCAGAGTCGCGCCGGGCGCCGATAGTCAATCTCGGTTCGCACAACGACAGGGCAATCCCCTCGGTTTAACATATCCTGAAGCGGATAACCCATTTTCTCAGCGAGCAATGATCGATTCGTTTCAATAAATCGCAGGTAGGCGATATTGTGGACGACGCCGCCGGCATCGGTATCGAAGAACATGACCCGCACTTCTGTCTCTAATGTTGGTGTCTCCATCGGAACAAGATGTAACGATCGGCCGACAACCAGTCTCGGAGAAGAGCGGCACAATGGAAAGCGGATTGTCTGGAGCGATCCCATGGATTTTGATAACGGGACTGGTCGGGACGAATGAACAAAAAGATTGCTTGCGTTATCCCTTCCTACAACCATGCGAACTATATCGCGGAAGCAATCCGGTCGGTCCTGGGACAGTCGTTGCCGCCGGAGCGATTGGTGATTATCGATGACGGGTCCAAGGATCACTCCATCGACGTCATTCGTTCGATCAAAGACTCAAGGATCCAGTTCGTCTCTCAGGAAAACCAAGGCGCCCACGTCGCGTTGACCCGCGGCCTTGAACTGTCGAAAGAGTACGATTTTATCGCCATCCTGAATTCCGATGATCGGTATCATCCGGATCGGTTCGCTCGATGCATCGCCCATTTTGACCGGCACCCGGAGACCGCACTTGTCTGTACCAGGATCCGGTTAATCGACGAATCGAGCGCACCGGTTGGACAATCCGATGGGAGACAGCGCCGATTGAATCGGATCTGGAAGCGACTCAGCAAGCCGGTGGACGTCGCTGAGTCGTTGAGCTTCGGCAACTTCACAAAAACGACGAGCAACTTTTTCTTCCGTCGAGGGGCAATCACCGGGTTTCGGCCCTACCGTTATGTGCACGACTATTTTGCAGCGCTGACGGTTGCGTTTCGCTCGAAACTGGGGTTGGTGCACCAGGATCTGTTGGATTACCGCGTCCACACCACCAACACAATCAAAGCAGAGGGGAAAGGCGCCGTCGTCCAGGAAGTCATCCGGATGCACCTGGATCTCTTGATTGAGCTTCGACCCGGACTTGAGGTCGACCCGATCCTACGAAAGCGGGTTTTGAACTATCTGAAGTCGACGATGAACAACTACACCGACATGCGCGCCGAGCTGCTTCTGCTGAGCCTTGCACGGACGTTGAGCGGCAACGCAAACCCGACCGAAAATCTGATGCATTTTCCGGAGGTGGCGGAGCCGTCGACGAGTCCGCCTTGATCTAGCCAAATCTAGTTGGAACAGTGGGCTGAAGGTTTTAGAGAGAACTAAAAGGACAGAAACAACGATAAGTCCATTTTGAAAAAGTGAAATAATTTCGGACTCTCAGCCCGCGCGATGATAAAATACTGCTTCAAGCTGTACATCCTCTTCCGCTCCGATCAGGTTACCTGCAAGAAGGAAAAACAACATGCCGCGAAAGATAGAAATCACTGAGTTGATTCTGCGCGACGCTCACCAGAGCCTGCTAGCAACACGAATGGCAATCGAAGACATGGTGCCGGCTTGCGAGGACATCGATAAGGCCGGGTTCTGGAGCGTGGAATGCTGGGGTGGCGCAACGTTTGACGCGTGCATCCGCTTCCTGAACGAGGACCCTTGGGAGCGGCTGCGGACCTTCCGCAAGCTGATGCCAAACTCGCGATTGCAGATGTTATTGCGCGGGCAAAACCTGCTGGGGTACCGGCACTACGAAGACACGGTAGTGGACCGCTTTGTGGCAAAGGCCGCTGCAAACGGGATGGACGTTTTCCGGGTGTTCGACGCTCTGAATGATGTTCGCAACGTAAAACGGGCAATTGCCGCAGTGAAAAAAGCTGGAAAACACGCCCAAGGAACAATTTGTTACACGATCAGCCCACTGCACACCGTGGAAGGCTATGTGAAGCTTGCCCAGGATTTGATTAAACTCGGCTGCGATTCGCTGTGTATCAAGGACATGGCTGCACTGCTCAAGCCAAGACCGGCCTACGACATCGTGAAGGCAATCAAGGAGACGCTGGGCGAGCAAGTGCGCATTCAGGTACATGTGCACGCTACTACCGGAGTCACGATGGTGTCGCTGATGAAGGCTATCGAGGCGGGCGCGGATGCCGTGGATACGGCAATCAGTTCGCTCAGTCTGGGCCCAGGGCATAATCCCACGGAAAGTTTGGTGGAGATGCTGGAAGGTACCGACTACACAACCGAGCTCGACAAGGCGCGGTTGCTAAGCATCAAAGAGCACTTCGAGAAAGTGCGGCCGCGGTATGCGGAATTTCTCTCCAATATTACCGGCGTGGACACTGCGATTTTCGACAGCCAGATTCCGGGCGGAATGATCTCCAACATGGAGAGCCAGCTCAAGCAGCAAGGCGCTGGGGATAGGGTCAAGGAAGTATTGGAGGAGGTCCCCCGGGTGCGGAAAGATGCAGGCTACCCGCCACTGGTAACACCTTCGAGCCAGATTGTAGGAACTCAGGCGGTTTTTAACACTTTGATGGGACGATACAAGGTAATCACCGCGGAGTTTGCGGATCTGATGCTGGGTTATTACGGAAAAACGCTGGGCGAGCGCGATGAAAAGGTGATGGAGCAGTGCGAGAAGCAGACCAAGAAGACTCGAATCATGATGCGCCCTGCGGACTTACTGAAGCCAGAGTGGGAAGCATTGCGAAACACAGCAATGTCATCGGATGGTTGCGACGGCTCGGATGAAGACGTGTTGACCAGCGCCATGTTCCCGAAAGTAGCCCCGAAATTCTTTGCGGAACGTAGCAAGGGACCGAAGAGCGTTGCGAAAGATCCATCGACGGCCACGGCAGCCCCCGCAGCGAGCACTAATGCTCCGAGAACAGGGCCGGTTCGCGAAACGATTAAGTACGAAGTGAAACTGGATGGAAGGACACATCAAGTAACAGTTTCACCTGCATAAGAGGCAGTCCTATGAAAAGCATGGAGAATCGTATCGAAGAGTTGCGCCGCCGCCGCGCCGAGGTTGAAGGAGGCGGCGGTGCCGAGAGGATAGAGAAACACCGCAACTCAGGCAAGCTCACCGCACGAGATCGTATTACCCAACTGTGTGACCCCAATACATTTCAGGAATCGGGATTATTTGCTGAGCATCGTTCCGTCTTGTTCGGAATGCAGGGCAAAGCGTATCCTGCTGACGGGGTTGTAACCGGGGCCGGGACAGTACTGGGAAGGCGCGTGCATCTGGCCAGTCAGGATTTTACGGTGGCTGGGGGGGCCGCTGGAGAAGTTCATTCGATCAAGGTCGCCGAGTCGATGGAGCAATCGATGAAGACAGGAACACCGTTTGTCTTCATCAACGATTCCGGCGGCGCGCGCGTGCAGGAGGGGATCGATTCCCTTTCCGGCTACGGCAAAGTCTTTTACCAGAACGTGAAGCTGAGCGGCGTGGTGCCGCAAATATCGCTGATCTGCGGACCTTGCGCTGGAGGGGCGGCGTATTCACCGGCGTTGACCGACTTCATCATCCAGACGCGCAAGGCGCAGATGTTCATCACCGGGCCGAACGTGATCAAACAGGTGACCGGAGAAGATGTCACGGCAGAGCAATTGGGTGGGCCCGATACACATATGGCGCGTTCGGGCGTAATCCACTTTATCGCCGAAGACGACCAGCACGCTCTGCTTCTGTGTAAGAAACTGCTGAGCTTCCTCCCCTCCAACAATTCAGAGGATCCGCCGGAACTGCCAAGCGACGGAAACGTGGAAGAGAACCCGGTGTTGAACACGCTGGTGCCGGTGGATTCCAAGCAGGGGTATGACGTGCGTGAAGTGGTTGCAAATATTGTGGATTCCAAGGATTTCCTCGAGGTACAGGCTGGGTACGCCCCGAATATCGTGGTGGGGTTTGCGCGACTGATCGGACGAACGATCGGTATCGTGGCAAACCAGCCCGCGGCGATGTCTGGCGTGCTGGATATCAACGCATCAGACAAGGCTTCGCGTTTCGTGCGGTTCTGCAATGCCTTCAACATTCCGCTGGTGACGTTGGTGGACGTGCCAGGATTTCTGCCGGGAGTTGACCAGGAATATGGAGGAATCATTCGGCATGGGGCAAAAATGCTGTTTGCGTATTCGGCAGCAACAGTGCCCAAGGTAACCATCATTTTGCGTAAGGCATTTGGCGGGGCGTACCTGGCCATGTGCGGACATGATTTGGGCGCGGATCGCGTGTACGCTTGGCCAACCGCCGAAGTAGCGGTAATGGGGGCGGAAGGCGCAGCCGAGATCGTATTCAAGAAAGAGATCGAAGGCGCAAAAGACAAAGCAGCGAAGCGCAAAGAGAAGATCGAGGAATACCGCGAGGCTTTCGCCAATCCCTATGTTGCCGCTGGGCGCCGCCTAGTGGACGACATCATTGAACCGGCACAGACCAGGCGCGTATTGGCCCAGGCACTGGAATTCCTGCATACCAAACGCGAGTTTCGGCCGCCGAAGAAGCATGGCTTGATTCCGTTGTGAGGAGCTGATGCTACGAATGGCAAAACAGACCAAAGCCGATTTAGAGACGGAAGTCATGGAACTCCGGCAGAGAGTGGAGAAGCTGGAGGCATTGCTTCCGGAGTCGCTCTCAAAGAGCAAACAAGGTGCCGAGGCTAGTCCATCGACGGTTCACGGAGAGATCTCCGGGGAAGTTTTATTGGCGATTACAGCCGCGGTTGCGGCATTTCTTGGTAAGCGCGCCATCATTCATCAAATTCACCTGACGGGTTCGACAGCATGGGCCATGCAGGGGCGGGCAACAGTACAGGCTTCACACGGAATTGTCAGGGGGTCTCGATAGAGCCAGGTCATGAAACTTAAGGTTACGGTAGACGGA
>CAZMNG010000288.1:0-5756 GCA_964567505.1 uncultured Chthoniobacterales bacterium | reverse complement strand
CCGGAAAAAACATATCCGGCGTCACAGTCGCGACGATGATAAGGTCGATCTCTTTGGCTTTGATCTCACCCTGCAGCATCGCTGCAAGGGCAGCCTTGGTCGCCAGATCGCTCGTCGATTCGTCGGCGGCCGCGATTCGCCGTTCGCGAATTCCGGTCCGGCTTTGGATCCATTCGTCAGATGTCTCCACGACTTTCTCGAGATCCCGATTGGTCACAATCCGTTCCGGGACGTAACTTCCTGTTGCGACGACCGAAACGGTTCTTCTGGCCTTATCGGAACGGCGTGGCTGCGGCGGCGAACTTCTCATGCTGGACCTGTACCTCCCTGAGGATTTGAGGATTTATCTCGTGTTTGATGGACTGCATGGCAGCGCGGATTGCGTTCTTGATCGCAAGCGCCGAACTGGCGCCATGTGCGATAATGCAAACGCCGTTGACCCCGAGCAACGGCATCCCGCCATATTCTTCGTAATTTGTTTTTTTTTGGATTGAACGAAATGCGCCTTCGGCAAGTTTTGCGCCCAACCTCCGGAGCGGCGTTCGGAACAGCTCATGCTTCAGCCAGGTAAAAACGGCGTGCGCGATGGCCTCGGAGGTTTTGAGGACCACGTTGCCAGTAAACCCATCGCAGACTACAACTTCACTTGGATTTTCAAAAAGATCGCGTCCTTCAATATTGCCGCGAAAGTTAAGTCCACTGGACTTCAGGAGTTTGAACGCTTCCTTGGTCACGTCATTGCCTTTGCTATCCTCCTCTCCGATCGACATCAAGGCCACCGAAGGGTTTTTATAACCGAGGGCATGTTCCGAAAATACGGCACCCATGATCGCGAACTGCAGCATGTTTTCCGGCGTTGAGTCCGGGTTCGCACCTGCATCGATCAGGACAAACACTTTGGATTCGGTGGGCAGGAGACAGGCGACCGCAGGACGTTCGATCCCTTTCAGCGTTCTCAGTTTTAGCACGCATGCCGCGACTGCGGCCCCTGTGTGCCCAGCGGAGACAACGGCATGCGCGGAGCCGTTCTTAACGAGATCGACCGCACGGCAGATGGACGAATCCTTCTTATGCCGGACCGATTTCGCGGCCGACTCCTTCATTGCCACGACTTCGGATGCTTGAAAGATCTCGATTCGCGGGTCGTTGCACTCGAGGCGCCTCAGTTCGCGCTCGATTGCGGTCGAGTCGCCGACCAGAAATAGCTTTTCGATTTCGGGCAGCTCTTTGAGCGCGAGTGCAGCTCCCTCGATGGTGTTTCGGGGAGCATAATCGCCTCCCATCGCGTCCAAGGCAATCCTCATAGCGCAGTAACTTCAGCGATCCGCTGAAGATTCTCGTAGGCAGGCTGCTTAACGCAATAAAAGTCGTCGATCAACACGAAAACTTTCTACCAAAACCCCGGCAGGCGCCGAGGGAAGATCACGCGACCTCAATCGTCAACACCTGACGTCCACGGTAATATCCGCACGAGGGGCAAGCGGTATGCCCACGGACCCGGCTGCCACACTGCGGGCATTTGGTCAGTTGGGGTGCGTGCCAGCGGTTTGCAGCTTTTCTGGTGCGCAAACGCATTTTGGAGGTTCTTCTTTTCGGTACTCCCATTCTCTAACTCATTTCCTTCGGTTCAAATTCAACTCGTCAAGCGCATCCCACGCGTTCGGCACTTTTCGGTCTTGTCCGACGTCCAGATTATTCAGCCGTGGCCCGACGCATTTTGTCTTTCCGTCCCAGTCGCAATGCGGATGAACAGGAAGAGCGAGCAGAATATCCTCACGAACCCATGGCGTCAAGTCGACCAATTCAGGCCCCGTCAACTCGATTTGAGCCGCAAAATTTTGCACACGAATTGGGTAGACGAATTGTTTAAGGCAGCTCACGCATTCAAGACAAACATCGACTCCCAGAATCCCGGTCACAAACAGGCCGGAGCCTGAAACACCGACGTCCAGCGAATATTCAACCGGTCCGACCGGCCGAATCTCACTTTCATTCAGGTCGAGAAAATCGGCCGTTTCTTTGCCTTCGAGGTGAATCCCTTCCGCAGGAATCTGCTTCAGATGTACATTCATGATCGTAACCTCCTCCCCGATAACCGATCGGCGTGTTGCATCCACCGCGCGGTGTCCGGCCCGCTCCAGGTCGGCGGCGATAACACCATCGGCCTCAGAGGGTGCAATCCAGGTGCTTAGCTCTGAAACTTCCCCGCCAGCGACTGGACGACGCATTTTGGCACAAATGGCCGAACGTCGCCACCTAATCGCGCGATTTCTTTCACAATCCGCGAGCTGATGTAGGTGTATTCCTCTTTCGCAATCATGAAAATTGTTTCTAGAGTCGGTTCCATTTTGCGGTTCATCAAGGCCATCTGAAATTCGAACTCAAAATCCGAGATCGCTCGAAGACCGCGCACAATCGCCAGAACCTTTTCCCGCTTCGCGAAATTGACCAGCAAGCCCTCCAGTCTCAAAACCTTCACCGTCGGCAAGTGCGCACATGCCTGTTCTAGAAGCGTGATCCGGTCCTCGATCGCGAAAAGTGTCGATTTATGTTTCTGATCGTTAAATGCCACCGCCACGATCAATTCGTCGAACAACGTCGCAGCCCGTTGGATGACGTCTAAATGCCCGTTGGTTACCGGGTCAAAGCTCCCTGGATAGATTGCTACGCGCATGGGTTAAACCGATTGCAAAATTTCATTCCCATTCAATTGTGCTCGGCGGTTTGCTCGAAATGTCGTAACAGACACGATTGATTCCTTTGACCTCATTGATGATCCGGGTCGAGATGCGCGCAAGGATTTCGTACGGAATCCGAACCCAATCGGCTGTCATCCCATCCTGGCTTTCGACAATGCGCAGCGCCGCGCTGTTTTCGTACGTCCGCTCGTCGCCCATTACGCCGACCGAGCGGATAGGAAGGAGAACCGCAAACGACTGCCAGACTTTGTAGTACCACTCGTTGGCTTTCATTTCCGTTACTACGATTTCATCCGCCTGCCGCAACATCTCCAGACGTTCATCGGTGACCTCGCCCAGGATCCGAACAGCCAGGCCAGGGCCCGGGAACGGTTGGCGAAACACGATTTCTCGTGGCAATTCCAGTTCGAGGCCAACTTGCCGAACCTCGTCTTTGAAGAGCTGACGCAGCGGTTCCAGAAGTTCGAAATCCATCTTTTCAGGGAGCCCTCCAACGTTGTGGTGGCTCTTAATCAATGCCGCCGGGTTCCCGGAGATCGAGACACTTTCAATGACATCCGGATAAAGGGTCCCTTGAGCCAGAAAGCGATAATGGTGACCGGCCGATTCCTCTGATTTCAGCTCTTTGGTTGCTTCCGCGAAGACTCGAATGAACTCGCCCCCGATCAGTTTCCGTTTCTTTTCCGGTTCGGTCACCCCGCTCAGCAGATCAAGAAAACTTCGTGTCGCATCAACGTATTTGAGCCGGATCCGGAAATTTTCCCGGAAAATCCGTTGAACCGTTTCGGGTTCTCGCGACCGGAGCAGCCCGTTGTTGACGAAGATGCAGGTTAATTGGTCGCCGACTGCCCGGTGGATCAACGCGGCGGCCACCGACGAGTCGACGCCGCCGGAAAGGCCAAGAACAACGCGGTCCGAGCCGACTTTTGCGCGGATCTCGGCGCAGCTCTGTTCAATAAACGAGCCCATGGTCCAATCATGCTGGCAACCGCAGACTTTCGTCAGAAAGTTTTCAAGGATGTCCTTGCCGAGCGGTGTGTGAGCGACCTCCGGGTGAAACTGCAATCCGAACAGACATTTGCCGGGATGCTGGATGGCGCCGAAATCGGAATTCTCTGTTGCGCCAACCGTTTCGAATCCTTCCGGGATCCGGGTGACTTTGTCACCGTGACTGTTCCAGACCTGGAGGCGGGACGGGAGCCCTTCGAAAAGGGGGCTCGGCTTGACGACCGTCAACGTGCCCGCGCCGTACTCACGCCGGTCGGAAAACTCAACGACACCCCCAAGGTGACGAGCCATGAGTTGTATCCCATAACAGATCCCGAGCACCGGGATCCCCAACTCGAAGACATCCGGATCGATCTGTGGCGCATCCTTCGCAAAGACGCTGGCCGGTCCCCCGGAAAGTATGATTCCGCGCGCTCCGGTGTTGCGGATCTGGTCGGCCTTGACGCTGCAGGGCAAAATCTCTGAGTAGACTCGGCACTCTCGAACTCTCCGGGCGATCACCTGCGTGTATTGCGACCCAAAATCAAGGATCACAACTTTGGAAACACGAAACGATTCGTCGCGGTTCATTGCAAGAAGTCGCCAGTATGACACATCGCACTGAACAGTGCCAGGGGAGAAGGCAACGAGACAATTTGCGCATCAGACTTCACTACGCATATATTCCCTGGCCAATCGTTTCATTGCTTGTACAGCAGTCCCCTGACATTACTATTCCCCCTGCGAACCGCTGAACGTTTCCTTCGGACGCCAACCCACAATCGTTTATGGAGCAACAACAAATCATTGTCGACGCGCAGAGCGCTCCGGCTCCTTTTCCGCATTTCTGGGAGCATATGTTCGGATCCTGTCATGCCTCGACAACGTTGTGCGAAGATTGGCGAAACGATCTCCGCGCCATGAAAGAGATTGTGGACGTGCATTACGTCCGATTCCACGGGATTTTGGAACACCAGGCCGGGATTTACAACGGCCTGGATGCGAACGGCAATCTCAAGCTCAATTTTACCAGAATCGACTTGATTTACGATGGGCTGCTGGACATTGGCGTCCGGCCGTTTGTCGAACTCAGTTTCATGCCCGAAGAGTTGGCGATCAAGCCAAGCCTGCACCCGTTCTGGTATCATCCGAACGTAGCGCCCCCGCGCGATCCGAATCAATGGCACGAACTGATTTTCAAGTTCGCGCAGCACCTCGTGGAACGATACGGAATCGATGAAGTCGCTTAATGGTATTTTGAAGTTTGGAACGAACCGAATATCAACTTCTGGACCGGGGAACCGAAAGAGCAAACCTATTACGAGCTTTATGATCATACCGCTTCTGCCCTGAAGGAAGTAAGTCCTCGGCTTCGGGTGGGTGGACCCGCAACGGCACAGGCCGCGTGGGTTGACCGGTTCATCCAGCATTGCGTAGAAAAAAAATCGCCGGTCGATTTCGTCTCCACGCATATCTACCCGAACGATACGGCAATGAATGTATTCGGGAGGCAAGAGAGCATTCCGCAGTCCGACATGGTTGCGCTGGCCGTTCGCAAGGTATACCAGGAGGTCAAAGCCTCTGCGCGCCCCGATTTACCGATTATCTGGAGCGAATACAACGCAGGGTTCGACGGAGTTCAATTGGATTCGTCCTACGTCTGCGCGTGGCTCGCGAACAACATCCGTCTTTGCACCGGTGGCCTCGTCAGCGAAATGTCTTATTGGACGTTCACCGATGCGTTCTTTGAGGAGGATGGCCCGTTCAAGAGTGCGTTTGCCAACGGGTTTGGCCTGATCGCGACGGGACGCATTCCGAAAGCCGCCTACAATGGATTCAAAATCCTCCGCCACCTCGGCGATGAACAACTGGCGCTCGACAGTTCGACTGCGCTGCTTACGCGGCGATCAACGGACGGCGGCATTGTCCTTGCCGTTTGGAATTATGTTGCGCCTCGGGATACGGGATCCGGTAAAACCTTCGATATCCGGGTCACAGGCTTTGCCAGGGATCCGGCGCAAGCTTGCGTTTACCTGGTCGATGACGACCACGGCTCACCGTTCAAAACCT
>CAZMNG010000287.1:0-5765 GCA_964567505.1 uncultured Chthoniobacterales bacterium | reverse complement strand
CGCATTGTTTCTCGCGCCGCTGATTCATGCTTTCGGCTGGCGCGCCGACGACTGTGTTTCGCTAACATGAGACTAATCGGGTAATTCTTGCGCCGCGTGCGTTTTTGGTCCACCAAAAACCAGATGCACACCAGCAAGAGCAGCGAGCCAAAGGCGGCCGAAGGCTTCTCGCCGGCACCAGGAAGGCGCTGGAAGCTCGGTGTTTTTCTTATTCTGTTTACCGCCGGCGCTCTGACGGTTTGCGCCGCGTGGTATTACTACGCCGGTACCAGGAAGATTCCGTCCAGCGGTGGGCTTTATTTCTTTTCGCGCCTCGTGATTCCAGTGCAGCGGTTCGCCCAGGGCGATCCGCGCTGGGGCGATGACGAGTTGGGATCGACACCTTCGACGATGGGGGAGGCTGGCTGCGCCGTCAGCTCCGCAGCAATGGTTTTGGCGTTTTATGGGCAGGACATCGATCCGGGACGCTTGAACGCGTTTCTTTCTGAAAACGGCGGCTATACGCCTGAAGGCTGGCTCTATTGGGAAAAAGCCGCCGATTTTCACCCCGGATTGGCCCGCCACGCGTACGAAGATTTGCCCTCTTATTTCCTGATCGACTCCAACCTTGAGCTCGGAAATCCGGTCATTATCCGGATCCGGCTTGCGAACGGGATCACTCATTTCGTCGTGATTGTTGGGAAGGTTGGTTTTGATTACCTGATTCAAGACCCTGCTTCGGGAGGCGCGAACGGTGTTTATCCGTTGCGAAACCTGGTTCCGGAAATCGATGCGCTCAGATTCTATGAACGACTCTCACCGGCTCACAGTCATTAAATCCGTCATGATAACCAAGCCTCGAAAACCGTCGGTTGTAGCCGTGATCGCCTCCCTTCGAGATTTCGCCGAGATTGCCAATCTCCCGGCCGAATCTTTCGATCTATGCGAGTTGCGCCTGGACCTGCTGTACAGGACTTCGGAAGAGATCGAGACTCTGTCACGGGAAATTAAGAGCCCAAAAATCGTTACAGTTCGTGATCCCGGCGAAGGTGGGGCGAATGCGTTGCCGGACGCCACCCGAGTCGAACTCTTCGAGCGGTGGCTACCGGACTGCGACTTGATCGATGTAGAGTTCAGAAATCTGGACCGGTATAAGGAGTTGATCGAGCGGGCGGAGGCTAACGGTAGGCAGGTGATTGTTTCCTTTCACGATTTTGTTAACACGCCGCCGATTGAGCGGCTCCAGGAGATGTTGGATACCTGCGAGATGCGTGACAGCCGAATATTTAAAGTTGCGACGAACACGTCTCGATGGCAGGATCTTGAGACGCTGATTAGGTTTGTGCAATGCAATTCAGCGATGAGAGTCGCTGCAGTGGGGATGGGGGAGTTCGGAAAACTCTCGAGACTGATCCTCCCGCGACTCGGATCCGAGTTGGTGTACGGCTCGCTCAGCGCCGCGGTGGCGCCCGGACAATGGCCGGTAACCGAACTGGCGCGAATTCTGGCCGAAATCGAGCCGGCGCGAAAATCTCCGAGCGCTTTGGCTTGAGAGATTTTACGGCTGAGGTGACAATTCAAAATTAACCGCTAACTTTTTGGCCGTGCTTGTCTCGCTCCTCAAATCGAAAATTCATCGGGCCGCTGTGACAGCGGCAGACGTCAATTATGAGGGCAGCCTGAGCATTTCTGCCGATCTTGCCGAATTGGCAGAGCTCGAAGAGTACGAGCGAATTCTAGTCGGGAATCTTTCCAACGGCGAACGTTTTGAGACCTACGTCATCTACGGCGTTCGAGGACACGGCACGATACAGCTCAATGGAGCGGTGGCACATCTTGGGAAACCAGGTGACCGTTTGACGATCATGAGCTTCGGCCATTTCGAGCCGGCAGAGGCCGGAACCCACCAGCCGAAGGTGATAGTCTTGAACGAAAAGAATCAAATTCTTCACCAGAAATAGCCACGAATGAAATGTCCAGGCTAAGATTTGACGAAAAGCGCTGCAAATGCACCGTCGACGCGATCCCTGATCGGCAACGATGACTTGGCTTCTGTAAAATGGAGCTCTGGAATGTCTTGATCGATCGCGGTGACCACTCGCTCGTTTTCTTCCGGTTCGATGCTGCAGGTGCTGTAGACGAGACGGCCGCCCGGCTTCAGAAGCTGAGAGGTCGCTTTTATGATGCGACTTTGCAGTGACTGCATTCTGGAAAAGTCCTGCGGAGTCAGGCGCCATCGAACGTCTGTGCGTCTCCGGATCACGCCCGTGTTTGTGCAGGGAGCGTCCACCAGGATTGCATCGAATGCTCCAGCCTCGAACGGCGAGGAGGGCTGCAGCCAGTCGACCAGTGCGACCGTGGAATTCGTCACACCAAGCCGGTTCAGGTTCTGTTCGAGCCTGAGAAGACGAACCTTGTCGTAGTCGCACGCAATCAGGCGCCCTTGGTTTTCCATTTTCTGAGCGATGTATCCCGCTTTACCACCGGGTGCCGCGCACGCGTCGAGAACAACTTCGCCCGGCTTCGGATTTAACAGGTCGGCGGCAAGAAGCGTGCTGGGATCCTGAACGTAAGCGACACCGGAAGCAATCCATGAGAGCGGGAGCCGGTCGACCTCCAGGCAATCAGTGTGCCCGTCGACCAGTTTCGCCCCTGGAAAACTCTCGGTGAGTTCTCCCGGAGTGACTCTGATTCTGTTTGCCCGGACATAAATTCGCGCAGGCTCGTTGTTCCAGGCGCAAAGTTCCTCCGCCAGTTTGCCACCGTGCCGAGATTCCCATTTATGCCAGAGAAACTCCGGATGCGAATAACGAATATGCGCAGGGGCACCCTGCAACTGTGCCAGAATACCATCCTTTTCAGTGATCGCCTTGCGCAGGACGGCGTTTACCAGTGTTCTGGCAGGTCCTGCAATGTTAACCGTCTCATACACTGCGGCATGATCCGGTATACGCATTTTGTATAACTGGTAAACCCCAAGCCGAAGGATCTGCCGGGTAGGCATGTCAAGCCCGGTGGGCCGGAACCGCTGAATAATAAAATCGAGGTAGGATTTATTTCGAATTATCCCGTAAAAAGTTTCGGTCACGAAACTTTTGTTCACGTTGTTAAGCCCGGAGCGTTGCAGCACCTGGTGGAGTACTTCGTCCGCAAACTCGCGGCTGCTCTCCCAACGCTGTAGCGCATGCATGCAACTGAGTCTCGGATTATTGCCTGACATAGGACCTTTCCTTGATCTCGCCGAATCGTGCTCTGGAGAGGCAAAACGTTTGCGGGCCGACCCCTAAAGTCCCACAATTCCGCAGAACGTCTACCGAATTCGAACTATCGAATTCCGTTTGGTGCAAAGAATTGCAATTTATCGACGGCGACATCCGATAAATTCATAGGTCCAATTCACTTTTTTGATCAACCAAAAATCTCTGGAGATCAAACCGAAGTGTTACGATTTGACCCGGCGCGCGGGTCTGCTCGCCTCAGATTCTTTCACCAACCGTCGACAACGTCTGCGCTCGCGACGCTACACGTTCAGCGCGTGCTGGCCCGCCCTATTCCGTGGTAAATGAACCCCAGTTCCTTCATTGTTTCCGGGTCAAATAGATTCCGGCCATCGAATATAAGCGGCGTGTGCATTTTCTTCCGAACCTGAACAAAATCGATGCTTTGAAACTCGTTCCATTCAGTTGCCAGGACGAGCGCCTCGGCGTTCTCAACGGCTTCGAGTGCAGATTTAGCAAGCACCGCTCCCTTGCATAAACCAAATTCGGCGACTTTTTCGGCACCTTTCGGGTCGTAAGCTTTGACGATTGCTCCATCCTTTAACAATTGAGCGACGAGCTCGATCGCAACTGAGTTGCGAACATCGTCCGTGTCAGGTTTGAACGTCAGCCCCCAGACTGCTATCCGCTTATCTTTCAATACCCAGAGCGTATCCTTAATTTTTTTAATGAAACGATCGATCTGGTTTTGGTTTATCCGCTGCACTTCCTTCAGCAGTGCAAAGGGGACTCCAAGCTGGTCGCTGATGGCGATGAATGCGGCGACATCTTTCGGGAAGCAGGATCCTCCGTAGCCGAGTCCGGCATTCAAAAAACTGCGTCCAATTCGTTTATCCGCCCCGATGCCGTCGGCGACCCGTTCGACGTCCGCCCCGCTGGCCTCGCAAATCGCGGAGATGGCATTGATATAAGAAATCTTGAGCGCGAGGAACGAGTTCGCGGCGTGCTTAATCAATTCGGCGCTATTGATATCGGTCACCATGATCGGCGACATAAACGGTTCGTAGACCTTCTTCATCAACGACAGAGCGCGGTCGCTGTTGGAACCGATCACGATTCGATCGGGATTCATCAGATCCGATACCGCGCAGCCTTCGCGAAGAAATTCGGGATTGCTGACGACGTCGAATTCCACGGCTCCTTTGGTGTATCGCCGGATTGTGTCCGCCACTTTTTCGCCGGTCTTGACCGGGACGGTGCTCTTGTCGACGATCACGCGGTACTCTTTGAGAACTTCTGCAATTTCGCGAGCGACTTTCTCGATGTAGGTCAGGTCGACGCTCCCGTCCGGTTGTGGCGGAGTCGGCACGGCGATGAAGACAATTTGGGATTGGCCCACGCCTTCGGCTGTACTGGTCGTAAATCGCAGGCGGTTGGCCGACACATTGCGATGAACGACCTCCTCCAGACCTGGTTCGTAAAGCGGGATGATCCCGTTCTGAAGGCTTTTGACCTTGCGTTGGTCGTTGTCGACGCAAATCACGCTATGCCCGACATCCGCGAAGCAAGCACCGGTGACAAGACCGACATATCCAGAGCCAATTATTGCGATATCCATAGACCGTTCGCGATTTAGCGAGCCTCTCACATACCGAGGTTCGCTGTTTTGTCCAGCAGAAGGTTAAAGGCGCGACGGCGTTCAGCGCCTCACTCGCCGATTGCATTTCCGACATCCAGATTGACCGGGATGCCGAACCGAGGAAGATCTTTCAGCGTAAAGCTCAACACGACCGCGATCTGCTCTTTGCCTGAGCCGTTATTTGTGATGTTCAAGCCGAGGGCTGCAACCCAGCTGCTCAGATCCCGATGCAGCGCATAGGTCTGTTGATTTACCATGCCGGTCTTGAATTCGTAATCCTCGTAAATGCTGAATCCCCAGTTGTCGTTGAGCCGCAAGTAAGTGTAGAAGGAGAGTTCGCTGGTGTCTGTGTAAAAGGGGTTGCTCTGGAGGTATTGATGCCCGACGCGGACCTCCAGACTCGGATTGACGGTCCAGTCGGCGTAGGTATTGACTTCCCAGAAGCCTTTATCCAGGAGCGGCACTTGGGAGTCGACGGAGAGATAGAGCCAGGGCACAGGCTGAAAGCGGACGCGATTAAATACGTTGGAGAAAAGTTCGTTGGACGGAGCGAGCGGCGTGGTACGAGAGACGCTGGTGCTCGACGGCGGGATCAATTCAGCAATTGGATCGTCAAACTGGACGTCAAAATAGGTGTCGATATCCAGCCAGTTAAGCGTCGTCGAGTCGCGGCGTGTCTGGAGCCTGTTCCGGACGCCGAGGCGCAAAATCGACCACCGATCGAGCGAATCGATCGAATTGAACTGCGGGAAATCGATTGCCTGCAGTCTTGTGCTTGGGATGTAGCTGTTGAATGGAAGGATGTCTGAAGGGGAGACTGTCGGTTGCATTGCCCAGGAAAAGTCTGCGTAGGGCTGGATGATATGGCGTAGCCCGTCGAGGCCGAGCCAGTGGGCCTGCACGTTTTCATCGGCTCTGGAGAGTTTGAA
>CAZMNG010000286.1:0-5792 GCA_964567505.1 uncultured Chthoniobacterales bacterium | reverse complement strand
TGGCGCGCCCGAAGAATGCTCGGTATTTTTACCTACTAATCGCAAAGAGGAGAATCTTATGATTGACGACCTGACACGATACACTGAGGCGGTTATGGGCTGGCTGGAGAAGTCAGGACAGGTGACGGTTTCAATAGCCGAGAACGGGGATAAACTGTTCGCGAGTGCGCCGCAAGGCGCGCAGTGGATATGGCCTCCTGGAGAGGCGGCGGACCACACCCCGGAATACCTCGAGGTCATGGCGGCGCTGGTGAGAGGGGACGTGGTCCACGAGGAGGTGGTGGACGGGAAGAAGGTGTATACGGTAAAGGACAAAGAAGGGCGGCCAGTCGATCCGGTGCATAATATGGTAAAGAACAAACGACCAGCCGATCCAGGACGCGCAGATCCTAAAACGATTCAGGAACTAAAAAAAGAGAACTTGGAGCTGAGAACCGAGATGGCCAGGCTGGAGGTGGTGATCGAGGGGGTGCGGAACCTGGCACTCAAGGTCGAGAAGGAGGCGGTCGAGCGGCACGCCGAGTGGAAGCGGCAGAAGCGGGAGTGGGAGGTCGAAGACGCCGAGGATGAGTCGGCCAAGGCCAGATACGAGAAGCAGGTCGCCCAGGTCGACGCAGCAATTCAAGAGGAGGTCCGCGACGCAGAGAAACTGAAGGCGCTGCTGAAGGAGGCGCGTCCGCGGGTCGACCCGTCCTGGCGCCCCGTCAACCCGGACATGGACGACCCCCTCCTAAAACTGATGTATCCCTGAAGCCCGGCGTTTGTCGCCTTTCAACCTACAGGCTAGCCGTAGCGCGTGCACGCATCCCTGTATGCTCGTGAACTCTGCTCGGGCGGGATCGGCTCGACCTGTTCGTCAAAACGAATACTCAAGATACTTTCGAAAGTTGTACGGGCTGGTGCTTAGCCCCTCTTGGTGGGGCGATTCCGGTTGGATGGATTTTGATGGGTGGCACTAAGCCCCGTCGCCACAAAAGCAAAAATCTCCACTTTACACTTCTCCCAAACCCGCTTGACCTATCGGTAGAAGCCCGACCGGCACGAGTCGTTAAGCAATATAGTTTTTCTCCTTGCTGTCATGATGACAAGGTAGATCAGGCGGTTTAGACATAGCCATGAATCTCCTTCACATCATTCACCGCGCCTTCTCCGATCTTACGGCCCAACGGTTATTTGGCGACAAAGCGCTTGGCGGTGGCCCGCCTTCTTCCGCCGGTCCGGCAGCCCGAAGTCGGAGTGCAAGTTCCTCGGAAGGCGCTTGTTGACCTGGTACCCCTGAGTTGATAGGCTCACGTTGGACTGAGCGCAGACCGGCAATATCGAGTCTGTGTTCGGTCTCAATCCCCCCTCAACTCAATGAAAATTCTTCTTAAAATATTGGTTCCCTTTGCCTGGCTCGCTGCGATCGCGACCAGCCCCGGCGTTCATCCGGCTTTCGGGGCTGGATCGGAAGCAACTGGAAGCTCCGGTCAGCCAAAATACAAGTTTGTCGTTATTACGCACGCCACAGCGGTGCCGTTTTTCGTACCGGTTCGAAAGGGCACGGAAGACGCTGGGAAGATGGTTGGCGCGGATGTGACCTACACGGGACCTGCTGGGTTCGATATCGAAAAGCAGGTTGATTTTATCAAGTCTGCAATCGCGGAAAACGTGGATGGTATCGCGACGACTATGCCTGATCCTACCGCCTTCAACGACGTCGTCAAAGAGGCGATGAGTCGTGGAATTCCGGTGATTGCACTAAACGCAGACGCACCTACGAGCGGTCGGCTTGCTTACATTGGCCAGGGTAACTATGAGGCGGGTATGTCCATGGGTAACCAGATCCTCAAGTATGTTCCTGGCGGTGGCCACGTGCTATTGTGTATCCATACTGCCGGAGCGGAGAATCTGGAAGCCCGTATTAAAGGCGTGAAAGATGTGCTCGATAAACAAGGAGGTAAGTATTCCTATCGAGTTGTAGCTACGGGGACCGATATGGTCCGCGCCGTTTCTCTCATCTCATCTGCGTTGCAGGCGGATCCCAGCGTCAAGGGAATGTTCGGAGTTGAAGATGTTACCGGATCTGCAATTGCGCAGATCATCGATCGCGATGATCTGAAAGGCAAAGTCGCCGGCGGTTCGTTTGACTTGGTCGTGGACGTCCTTAATGCCATCGAAAAAGGCGAGATGCAGTTCACAATCGATCAACAACCGTATCTTCAGGGCTTCCAGAGCGTCATGGAACTCTACCTGCTGAAGCGATACAACCTCACGCCTGCTGATATTAACACTGGTATAGCTCCGGTGACCCAAGAGAATGTCGCTAAAATAAAGGAACTGGCTGCGCAAGGATACCGTTAACCGTGGCGCAAAGCGCCGATAAGATTATAGTCCGGCAGGCGCCGGGTGAGCGGAGCGAGCTCCAAGTATGGAGTAGATAAGGCACTAGCGTTGAAAGCGCATGAAAACGAACACAATTATCTTCGACGATCCATTCCATAAAATATCCGTTCGGTGTCCGCATCTAACGCGCTGACAGCGCACCCCGGCGTTATGGCTCAATACCTGGTCCTCGATTCGCTCCAAGCCAGCCTAGGATCTTGTAGGCACTTTGCGCCTGTTCCTTCCGCGCAAGGGCCGAAAGCCCGTCCAAATGACCAAACTCCAAGCAGCGGAGTCTACGATTACGCTGGAGATTTGGCTGTTTTTTGATGAATTGACTATATATCCTTGATGTCCTCCGATCTGCTTCGCGTTGAAAGTGTCAGTAAACGGTTCGGACCCGTACAGGCCCTGTCAGAAGTATCGTTCAGCGTTGGCAATGGCGAAATCGTTGGTGTCGCAGGAGAGAACGGTGCAGGAAAATCAACCTTGATCAAGATTCTTGCGGGTATCTACCACGCTGATCACGGGGCGGCTTACCTTGACGGAAAGCCGTATGCACCGAGGGATTCAAATGTGGCAGTCCGTGCTGGCTTGGCGGTATTCCACCAGGAGATACCGGTCTGTCCGCACCTGTCGATTACAGCGAATATTTTTCTCGGCAGCAAGATGCCGACGAAATACTTCATGCCGGATTGGCGGACGATGGAGGCGCGTTGTGTCGAGCTATACCGTGTTCTGCTGGACGAAGATGTTAATCCGCGAGCAGTGGTCCGTGAGGTCAGCGCGGCAGAACGCCAACTAGCGCTATTGGTTCGGGTGCTCTCCCGCGACGCGAAGCTGATTATACTGGATGAACCAACGACTGCATTGACGCCGCCGGAGGTCGCCCGACTGTTTCGCGTGATTCGAAATCTTCGCGAGAAAGGCATCAGTTTTATTTTCGTCAGCCATATGCTGGAGGAACTTATCGACCTCTCGGACCGCATTGTGGTTCTCCGCGACGGCAAGCATATTGGCACACTAGTCAGGGAGGAATTTGCTCTGGACGTATTATCAAGAATGATCGCCGGAAGGACGCTAACTCCACCGGCACGTATGATGGCCAACAGCAGTAAGCAGCAGGTCGTGCTCAGTGTTAATAACCTTGGCGTGAAAGGCCACTTCTCAGATGTGAGTTTCTCGCTGCGCGCGGGCGAGATTTTAGGCGTTGCCGGGCTGACCGGATCGGGCCGGTCCGTTTTACTCCGGAGCTTGTTCGGATTGCATCCGGTCGAGTCTGGTGAGGTGACGCTGAATAATCGTCGGGTGCGGATCCGCTCTCCGTATGACGCAATCAAACAGGGTGTTGGGTACGTGCCCGAAGATCGGAAAACGATGGGCTTGTTCCCGCATCAGGATATCAAGACCAACGTGTGCATGGCGCGAACGGCTCAGCGGGCTGATCTAAGTTCAAAGAACAATTCCGGTATGCGCCGGGACGCCGCCTTGATGAAAGAAGAGCTTTCGATCAAGTTCCGTGACGAAGACGATCCTATCGGAGCGCTCAGCGGCGGTAACCAGCAAAAGGTGCTACTATCACGCTGGCTATTGCTCGAGCCGACGATCATTCTGATGAACGAGCCGACTCGCGGCGTCGATGTGGGCGCGAAAAAGGAAATATATGACCTCCTGTTTACTCTGACCGCACGCGGTTTTTCATTTATCATAACGTCGCCGGCAATCGAAGAGTTACTGATTACCAGCGATCGAGTGCTGGTGATGAACCGTGGCCGGGTGAGGAGCATTTTCAACCGCGCCGAAGCAACGAAAGAAGCGGTCATCCATGCAGCGACTACCTGACTCCGGCTACATCGATAAGGCGGCGACCCGTGACACCAGTGTCACGGTACGCGGTCTCAAGGGCGCATGGAGTCGCGCGTTTCTTGTACGCGATTTCGGGATCGGCATCGTGGCGGTGTTGATCGGTCTGGTGTTTTCGTTGACCTCACCGGTCTTTCTCTCGGCCTACAATCTGCTGAATCTGCTCCGGCAAACCTCTGAGCTCGGGATGGTGGCCATGGCGATGACGATCTTGATCATCGCGGGTGAATTCGATCTTTCCGTCGGTGCGATCTACGCTGTAGCCGGCGTCGTTACCGGTCTGGTAGCGAAACATTTGGGAATAGAAATGTGGGCCGCTGCAGGCTGCGGCCTCATATCCGCGCTGATTCTAGGATTACTAAATGGGTTGTTGGTAACGACTACGAAAATCAATTCATTTATCGCGACACTGTCAACCATGATGGTTTACCGCGGCATCGCGATGGTGCTGTCCCAAGGACAGCCGATCTCGTCTTTCCTCGTAGAGCCAGAATTCTTCGACATCATGGGCCGGGGGAAAGGGTTTGGTACAATTCCGGTTCCGATATTCTGGATGGCAGGATGGGGAGTACTGCTTTTCTTCCTACTGCACCGGACGGCGTTTGGAGTGAAGGTTTACGCGACCGGCGATAATGCCGAGGCCGCGACCCTGGCCGGGATCAAGATCACGCGGGTGAAAAGAATCGGATTTGTGCTAACCTCGCTCGCTGCGGGGTTAGCGGGACTGGTCTCTCTTGGTTATCTGAAAACGATTACGCCAACGCAAGGAACCGGCTTGGAGCTGGAAGCGATCGCGGCCGCTGTTATTGGCGGTACCTCAATGGCCGGTGGGGTGGGCAGCATTGTCGGCACGTTCATAGGGACGTTTATTATGGCCGAGGTAAGGACCGGGCTCGTATTGCTAGGCACAGATGCCTACATTCAGGATGCGTTTGTCGGCCTCGTGATTGCGCTCGCGGTGATAATTAACATTAAACTCACTGAGCGCGGCCGAACGAAGAGTTAGCCTGGATTTCGAATCCGGCAGCGCGTGGCGATCCTCTTGAAATGGTGCGATTCTGCTGTCGTAAAACACGGCTAGACATGGCCAGGACCGAACTTCAAATAGTCCTCGCTACGCGACTCAGTCTGACAAACGAGCCGCTGAAACTTTTTTGGATACGCTCAGAAGCTGACCACGAGCAGTCGCCGCCAAACTAGCGGACTCACGCCACAGAGCACTACGCGAAGTTGATAAATCGCTATAGACGATACGGAAGGTTCAGGCATGCAAGCACTTTACCGGAGCCCACACGGACTCCCTCGAATCTGATCCCCCGGAATCTCCCGCTCTCGATTCCACCTATGCGATTTTAAAATTCCACGTGGCCGGGTTAGTAAAGTGTCCGACACGATAATACATACCGGTACTTGCGTGGCCCGTCTCATGGACGCCTACGATGAGCCCGTTATCGTTCATGGCGATCCTGGCGTGAAAACCAGCATCCCAATGAATCTCCTTAGTCAACCACGTGAGGGATTGATCGACTCCTCCGTTGGGATCGATCATTCCAACCTGATAATAC
>CAZMNG010000285.1:0-5795 GCA_964567505.1 uncultured Chthoniobacterales bacterium | reverse complement strand
CAGGCGAGGCGCGGCAAGATCTCGAACAATTCAAAACATACATCGCTGCCAGTGCGAAGAATATGTGTCGAGTCAATCAAAAGAATGTCGCCGGCTTCTAGCGTATTGAAAATCTCAAGGGGTACATTCTGAACACGTTTCTCGATAATCTCTACGTGCCCTGCTGCATCTCCGAGAGTATCCCGTAGGATTGACAGATCAGGTTCAATAAACGTAAGCTTGCAAGAATCTTCTAAATAGTTTTCGACAGTATCAAATATACAGGCTGAAGACCAGCCGCTGCCTATTTCTATGACACGCTTAGGGCCGTAATGGAGAAGAATTGCATGCAGCATACTTCCGTCTCCGAAGGAATAAAATGGATTATCGAAAGCGTAGTGGAAGGGATGCTGGTTAAAAATGGCAAAAGGCTGCGCCAGGTCTCGATCATCCCGCGCCGGTCGATGTTAATTCCACGGATAGATTCAGGCGTCGTAACAGCTTCCAGCGCCGCAAGATGACGATCTGCTTCGACTGGATCGACGATCGGCGAATAAAAATGCCCCGGAGGGACAAACAGCTTGACGGCGGATTGGGCCTTAAATTCCTCGCAAGTAACGAATTCTTCGGCGACGGAGGCATATGTGCGGCCTCTCAAGAGAGAGTTCACGAACTGTGCATGGCCTGCTTCGTCCGGTTTTCTCCGCAACACTCCCAGATAAAGAGCCGATACAAAAGCTTCCGCTTCTTTCCGATTTGGGAGCGTCATTGTGTATTCCCCCATGCCCCTACTGAGCGCCTTGTATGCCATCTGGCTAATGTCCCAAGGACCGTAACGCTCGACCGCTCCGTTTTCGAGCAATCCGGGTCGTGGAGTACCGGCGCGGGCGCCGCGTTTCTCTCAAGATCGGGTTGTCGGCCGCAGATTAATTGCGCTCTTGTGGATTCTCATGAAAAGAAAGTGGCCAGTTACGCGCCAGGCACAAGCGAGTCAACCGGGGCGTTACCATTGGGAGCTTTGTTGTTGATTGCCACATCAGGGCCACAATTGAAGCCCCGCGGAAAACCTGGCTCGACTTGTTGCGGTCGGTCATTAGGACACGCATCGGACGCGGCAATCGGCAATAGCAGCCCACCTGAGCATTGTACAGGCGGTGGCAAATTGCTTGACCTACACCCTCAGATCCGCCAGTTTGTCGGCTGGTGCCATTTATATCATGTATATCATGCGGTTCTCGCTGTGATTTCCAACCCCCGCTCACAACCTAACTACGACAATCCGTATTTCCACGACAATGTTTATGGCCATGCGCTGGCGCTGCTCACACGCGCGAAAAGACAAGGCGAAGGGGCCCTATATCTCGACATTGGCTGCGGTTATGGGCGAATCGCCGAGCCTCTTGTTAGCTCAACAGGGCTCCATTACATCGGCTTGGACATCGATGACGCCGGGTTGAAAAGCCTTCAAGAACGCGGATTTGAAACCCATCATGTGGATTTGGCGGATGAGGGCGATCGCCTTTACGAAGAAGTGGTGAAGATAATCGGGGGCCGGGCGATCGGATTCCTGGGCTTTCTGGACACTTTGGAACATCTGCCCAACGGCGATGCGATTTTGCGGGTTATTGGCCGTCTCGCGCGCGAACATGCCTGCTATGTAATTGTCAGCACCCCCAATGTCGCCCATGCCGACATTGGGTTCAAACTTGCGTTCGGGCACTGGAATTATACTGACAAAGGGTTGCTCGACCATACCCATGTCCGACTCTTCAATAATCGCTTGTTCGAGGCAGCTTTAAATCAGGCAGGGCTCTATCCTATCGACCGGTTTGACGTGGAAAGCGTGATTAGCGATCAGCATTTTCCAGCCGATCATCCGGCACTCGCCCGAGGGACGGAACTTCATTCCGTGCTCATGGAACTGCGAGCAACGAGTGATGAGTTCTCCTACACGTATCAGTTCGTTCGCTTGTGCGTCGCTGGTCCGTGTCTCGAAGTGCTAACCCATGTCCTAGAGCGAGAAACAGAAAGGCCTTTTCTCACGGTAGTAACTAGAACTGAAGGAAAGCGGCTGCATACTTTGGCGGAGGCGTTACTTTGTCTTACCGGTCAGACGGACCAGGATTTCGAAGTTATCGTTGTTGGCCATTGTTTGACTGAGGAACGCCGCCGTCAAGTTGAACGCGTGATTGATGATACTCCCGCATGGCTCCGCGCGAAGATTCGACTTGAGCGCGTTGAGGGGGGGAATCGCACTCATCCTCTGAATGTCGGTTTTGAACTGGCACGCGGCCGTTACATTGCAGTTCTGGACGATGACGATATCCCTTTCGCGAATTGGGTCGAAATCTTTCGTAAACTTGACGAAAAAAGCCCAGGCAAAGTACTCCGGGCTTCAAATGTCCGTCAGGATGTCGATAATGTTACCATCGGCGGTAGAATCGGGCTACGCGCGGAGGGACCACCGCAGCGAGTCTATCCTTCGACGTTCGACTATTTGGACCATCTTCGTACCAATCAATCCCCCCCCGTGAGCTTAGCATTTCCTCGTGGAGTTTTTCACGACCTGAACACTCGTTTTGACGAAGCGCTAACAACAACAGAGGACTGGGATTATCTGTTGCGAGTCGCAGGGCTCGTTGGCGTCGCGAGCGCTGCAGAGGTCACTTCGCTGTATCGCTGGTGGCCTCGCGCTGCGAGTTCTAGAACCGAGCATTGTCCGGATGAGTGGAGACTCAACCGAGAGCGGATTTTACAAAAAACGGATTCCGCATTCATTTTTTTCCCGAAAGGGACGGCGGGGCGCATTCGTTGTCTTCTTGATTCCTGCGATCGCTTCCACGGCCAGAGCGGTGTCCTGGATGCGCATTACTCTGACCTGCGAGAGATTAAGACAACATTATTACCCCTGGTAGCCAAGAAAGATGCTGAAAATTATGGTCCTACTAACCGCCTTGAGCGCGCATGGCGTTCGCTCATCATGCGCGTAAAATATTTAAAAGCGTCCAAAGCACGGAAGCGGGAACTTCAGCTCATTAGGAATTCTCCCTTATTTGATCGCTATTGGTACACATACTTCAATCCAGAGGTCACAAAATTCGGATGGGATCCAGTATTGCACTTTCTCATCAAAGGAGCGGTCACAGGGCGGAGTCCGGGGCCATATTTCAATGTAGAACACTATTTGCAGCATAACCCGGACGTAATCGCCAGTGGGATGAACCCTCTTGCGCATTATGAGCTTTACGGATTGAAAGAAGGCCGCGAAATCCGGCCTGCCAATGAAAAGCGTATTGCTTCCTGCTGAATGACGCTCAATTGATTGATTGGTCCAACCGACGAATCCGAGGTTTGAGTGTTATTGGAACCGTGGGTTGTTCAAACAAGATCAACCGAGTGGAACGCGGTAACGTAGTCTCACTATTTTTGTAAACGCCAAGGCGGTTTAGAGTCGGTTTCGAAATCCATGCCTCCCTCGCGATGCGACGAATGAGGAGCATGATAGAGGCGGCGTAGAGGAAGGCCCTTGCCGAGTCGATTGAGGCTTTGAAATCGTTTGCCACCCTTCGATTTCGATTGATCCATGCGAAGAACCTCTCGACCACCCATCGGCGCGGCAGAACCAAGAAGCCGACCTGGTAGGCAATTTTTCGCACGATCTCGACGACGATGTTCGTGGCGTTCGCGATTCCCTCGTGGTGGCGGGAATAAGCCTTCGCCAGGGGCAGCCAGAATGCATCACATAAAGATCGCGTTAACGATCTCGCGCAACGGCCAGCCTCGCGGCCGACCTCTCGTCCTTGGCCCCGGAAGAAGCGGTTCGATCACGCGCCATTCCCTGTCGGTAACGTCGCTCTGGTAATGTGACGCGTTTCGGCTATACTTTTCGCGAGTGGCGGGGGTCCACATGAAAGCTCCAAAGTGGGAATCAGCAATCAACTTGGAATCATGAGGTCTTCAGCCGATCAACCCTTTTCAAAATGGACTCTTAGAGGACAAAAAATGTACCGCCGTTTTTATAGTTTTACAGGTGCCGCGGTCTTCTTGGTGATGATGCTCGCATCGGCTTACGCGCAGACTATGACACAGTTGCCGGACAATGTGCCTCCGCCTGGCGCCGCATCCGCGGAGCGCCCGGTGGGCGTGGGCATGGTCGCCGCTCCCCCGGCGAATTTCAATCCGCTCACCGCATCGCCAATTGCCCACGCACGATATGCCATCCCGCCAGCGCCGGATGCCGCGGTTGCTCCTAGAGCCTATCGCGAGTGGCGAAAAGCGGTGACAGGTCCTCAGATACGCGTCACGCCGGAGCTCACGCAAACGAAAATCGCGAACGGTCCCTTGAAGAGGGTAGGCTCGCCTGTTCCGCTCGCGAATGCGATGAACAATTCTGTCATGACGAGCACTTCTATCAATTGGAGCGGAACTTCTGTCATCAACTCCAACAACCCATTCGCAGTAGAGGCAGTCATTGGCGAATTTGTCGTGCCAACCGCGCGCCAAGCCTTCGGCTCCTGCACCGGAGGGTGGGTTTTCTCCGCGCAATGGCCCGGCATCGACGGCAATGGCTCGAACGACGTTCTGCAGGCCGGTGTCGAAGCCGATGCCTATTGCAATGGTGGCACGGTCGCAAACTTCTACTCGGCCTGGGTCGAATGGTACCCGTCTAATGAGGTGCGGGCGAGCTCTCCGGCTATTCACCCCGGGGATTTGATTTACGTTCAGGTCTGGAATACGAGTCCCACGAATGGCTACGCCTATTTTTTTAACTTTTCCACATTGGAGGCCGCCGAATACCAGCTCGCTGCACCGTCAGGAACCACATTGGTCGGCAATAGTGTTGAATGGATCGTGGAAAGTCCATATGTCGGCGGCGGCCTTGCGACCCTGACCAATTATATCTCTGTGCCGTGGCCGCTCGGTGCCGCGTTGAACTACACGGCAGGTCAACCAACCTATTATTTGGCAGGCTCGAATCCTCCAGCCGGCACGCTCGACCTGATCACTATGGTAGACAACAGCAACAATGGGATATCGTCCGCTACGGTCGAAAATAACACCTTTTTGTGGTTCCAGGATTTTGGGTCGGCTTGCGGCCGCTCCGGCGCGCCGCCGTGCTGATCAACCGCGCGCAAACCCGCTTCGCGGGGCCGAATGTTCGCGATCAAGATGCGCCGAGCGCCCATTCACTGGCCGAAATCCGGGCAACCTGACCCTTGCGGATCGTCGCAAAAATTCGAGGTATGACCGCTTATGGCGGATACCGTTCTCTAATAGGTCAAGGGCGACTGCACTGGTTTGGGTGGTCACTACTTCGGGTGACTGCGTTCTCTGCGCGCTCGATGGCGCTTGATGGTGGGGTCAGCTGGACGCGAGGCGGCTTGGTTGAAACCGCACTGGCTGGTTATGGTCTGGCCGTGCGACGGTATCCGCGCCATCCTTCGCTTCCCTCCCTCGGTTCATGCTCCGCCTGGGAGCTCGTCTCGGTCTCCGATCTCTGGCGGCGGACTACGCCGGCTCGAACTCAGCGCCATGCTTCAGCATGGCAAACATGATGACGGCAAGTCTCCGCGCGAGCGCAACCCGTGCCTTGCGCATCGTCGATCGCCGGGCAATGTCGAGCGCCCAGTTTTGGAGCGCGAGACTGGTCTGTTCAAACATGAAATTGGTGTGCCGAAGAGTTCGCCAGTCGCTGGGCGGGCGCCGCGCCCGCGCCCGCGTGATCCTTAGTCGCCTTAACCGGTAGCACATGAAGCGGGGCAGGCGGAAGGGCGATGATGAGGTTAGGATTTTCGCTTCTTGCTCGCTCGCTCCAT
>CAZMNG010000284.1:0-5796 GCA_964567505.1 uncultured Chthoniobacterales bacterium | reverse complement strand
CACGATCTGCAGAAGTTCTTCGATCAACCCGAAATCGCCAACAAGCTGACCGCGGCCGATATCATGGACCGGAATTTCCCGCGGATCTCGCCGGCTCAACGCATGGCCGACGCACTTGAAAAGTTCTCCGAGGTGACCTCCGAACGGTTGCCGGTCGTCGACAGTCCTGCGTTGCGCCGGTTGATCGGGACCATATCGAAGACGGACATTATGCTTCACCTTGCGGGGAAAAAGCGCTCGGCCCGCCGGTGAGACCGGGCCGGTTTGACACCGGCATCGATGCCGAGCAGATGGCGACTCCGGAACAAAACGGCGTCGGCGGCACTGCTTCTTCATACCTTCGCTAAAGAATTGTCTGGGAGAAACCCGAATTTCAGTTGCATCGAGTCGGAGCGGCCGGGGTAATATACGTTCATCAATGGATTCTGCGTTCCAGGCGTCGCGAAGCATGTTCCACGGGGCTTCGTTCCTCGATCGTTTTTCATTTCCTCGAGCACTGGCGTGGGGATACCTGGGACTGCTGCTATTCATGATCGGGGACGGGATCGAGTCCGGTTACCTGGCTCCGTTTCTATTGAGCGACGGAATCACACATGGCCAGGTCGGCGTGATGTTCGGCGTCTATGGGGTGATGGCTGCGCTCGCGGCCCGGTCTGCCGGAATATTGTCAGACATGTGGGGACCGCGTCTGGTCATGTGGTCGGGGCTGGCATGCTGGGGGTTGTTCCAGATCTTTTTCCTGATCTTTGGGGTGCCCGGAACGAATTATCCAATGATGGTGGTTGCCTACGGCCTGCGCGGCTTCGGTTACCCGCTGTTCGCGTACGGTTTTCTTGTGTGGATTGTTCACACCACGTCGCTGAAAAACCTGGGAGTAGCAGTCGGCTGGTTCTGGTTCGCATTCACCGGCGGAATGCCGACACTCGGCTCGTTTCTGGCCAGCTTCCTGATTCCCGTGTTCGGCCAGTATCAAACTCTCTGGATTGCGCTCGGGTTTGTGGTGATGGGCGGGCTGGTCACACTCTTTGGAATCGCTGAAATCAAGGGGCTTCGCCGGCTTTTGCCGGCTGGACGCCGATCGGTAAGCTCCGCATTTTCCAGTATCGCAATCGCCTGGCAGAAGCCGAAGACGACGATCGGATGCATTGTCCGGATGCTGAATACGGCGCCGCAGTTTGGCTTCCTGGTGTTCCTGCCGACTTTCTTCACGCGGACGATCGGATTCAGCCTGAGTGAATGGCTCCGACTGCTCAGTTACATGTTCCTGAGCAACATTATTTGGAACCTGTTCATGGGCTTTTTCGGCGACAAGCTTGGCTGGCGCCGGACAGTTGCCTACGTTGGGGGACTCGGCTGCGCCGTCGCAACGCTCCTTTTATATTATGTCCCAAACACTTTTCGCAACCATTACTGGATCGCGGTCGGCGTCGCGATGATCTATGGCGCGACCCTGGCGGGCAACGTGCCACTTTCGGCAATCATGCCTTCCCTGGCTCCCGAAAATAAAGGGGCAGCGATCTCGATGCTGAATCTGGGCGCAGCTGCTAGCGCGTGGCTTGGGCCGACCACGGTTGCGATTTTTATCGGACCCCTCGGGGTCGCCGGCGTGATCTGGATTTTCGCGATTTTGCATGCGGTCGGCGGACTGATGGCGTTGTTTCTGACGCTGCCGCCGGAAGTCGAAGAAGCCATTGTGGCGAGCCGGGCGAGCCAACCGGTCGGCGTCGAAGCACTTGCTGCTTCAGGGTTGCTCCTGGCCCATACGCCCGCAATCGATGATGGCATCGATCAGAATGACATCGCTCTGATTCTGTTTGATCTCGGCGGCACGATTTATGACGACGACACCTACACCCGTGCGCTGCTCCGGGCTGTCCGCCAGATAAATCCAGGGTTAAAAGAGGAGGATTTCTGGGCTGTCTACGACTCTGAACGTGGGCGCTCATCCGGTTCCCTCCGCACCGCGATTGCAAACCGATTCGTCCAGGGAGATCGCGTCAAACTGGTCGCGCTCGCGAAACGCTACTGGGAATACCCGGTGTCAGCACTTTATCAGGATGTAAAGCCAACGCTCACCGTTCTGGCTACAAAGTTTAAACTCGGCCTCGTTGCAAACGCCGGCGAGCCTGCCCTCCGGGCTCTCCGCCGAGATGGGTTGCACGACCTCTTCGACGTCATCGCACTTGCCGAATTCGTCGGAGTCGAAAAGCCGGCAACGAAAATTTTCCAATACGCACTCGACAAAGCGGGCGTTCCGGCGAGCCGAGCGGTTCACGTCGGTAACCGTCTCGACAGCGATATTCGACCGGCCAAAAATCTCGGATTACGAACCATCTGGGTACTCCGCGGGGATGCGCCGCCTGCGCCGACACTGGATCAACTTGCAGAGCCTGACGCCGTCGTTACCTCGCTGATCGGGCTGCCGGTTGCATTGTCCCGATTAATGCGTTTGCCTGAACCTACAAACTAATGCTTGGATTCTGAGTAGAACTTCGCTTTCATTCACTCGATTCGAGCGGCTGGGCATTGCAGACGCTCTGTTTTTTTGGCAACACAGACGCGGGCTGTGTTGACTCATAGCACTACTGTTCGCACCTTCCGTTGCCCCACAGTCCAATCACTAACCGATACCAAAACCATTGCCATACCGTGATGGCGCTCAAAAAAAATATGAAAAAGCTCCTCTGCGCATTATGTGCCGGAGTCGCCTTCCTGAGCCTTGGCTTACGCGTTGCGAAAGCCTGGTCCCTTGAGGAGGCATCCAAAGATTACAAAGGAACAGAAATCAAAGTAATCTTCCTCGATCGTCCAGGATACAGGGCGACAATCAAGATGCTCCCCGAATTTGAACAGAAGACCGGGATCAAAGTGTCTTATGAAATCGTCCCCTACGAGAGCACGCGTGAAAAAGAGGTCCTCGATTTCAGCGCTCAAGGAGATCTCTCGATTGCGCTGGTGGACCTTGTCTGGTTAGGTGAGTTTGCCGAGTCAGGCTGGATTGTACCGATCGACGAGCTTCAAAAGAAGTTTCCAAATCTCACTGACCCGGACCTTGACCTGAACGATTTTTTTCCGCTTCTGCTGAACGCTTTCGGGACGTGGAATAACACGGTGTACGGTTTGCCGTTCGATAACTATTCCGGGCTCCTGTTCTACAACAAAACGATGCTCAGCCAGGCCGGGTTCGACAAGCCGCCCGAAACGTGGGACGACCTCTTGAATGTCTATGGGCCGAAGCTGACCGGGAACGGAAAATACGCCTATGCTCTCCAATCACGACGGGGCGAAACCCAATCATGCGACAGTTTCATGCGCTTCATCTGGCCTTGGGGAGGTTCGCTCCTGGACGCCAAATTCAAACCGAACCTTGCCGATCCGAAAGATCAGGAAGGACTCGAGTTCCGGCAGAAACTGGAGAAATTCATGCCTCCAGGGATTGTCGACTTTGATCACAATGAAGCGGTCAACGCTCTTGCTCAAGGACAGGTCGCAATGATCACGGAGTGGTCCGCGTTTTACTCGACGCTAGTCGACCCCAAGACCTCGAAAATCGTGAACGACCTGGCGATCGCGCCGGAACCCAAAGGCCCTGCCGGCCGCAAACCGGCGCTCGGCGGGTTCTCCCTGGCGGTCGCCAAGCAGGCCGACGACAAAAAGCAAGGAGCATCCTGGTTGTTCATTGAATGGATCACATCGAAGGCGAAAGCGAAAGAGTATGTCGAAAATGGTGGCGTCAGCGGCCGCCAGTCGACTTATCAGGACAAAGATTTTATTGCCAAGTACCCATTCATCCCGCCAATGGTCGAATCGTGGCAACAGGGCGTTCCGGAATTTCGACCTCGGTTCGCTGAATGGCCGCAGTTATCTGAAATAATCGCCGAATGGGGCACGAAGATGATGGATGGCCAAGCCACGGTGAAACAGGCGTCCGATGAAATCGACAAGCGGGTCGAAGACGTGTTGAAAAAAGCCGGTTACTACGATGGCAAGAAGACTCTGGCGCAGTGAGCGTTAAGCAAAACGTTCGACTCGGCCCCGCGCTCGCGGGGCCGGCAATGGTCAAGCGGCAAATGATTTGGAATTGAAACGCCCTGCTGTGAGTGTCAAAAAAGCCAAGAAAACGTATTCGACCGGTGCGGCCTTTTTCGTGGCGCCTGCGGTTGTGGTATTGCTTGCCGTCGGCATTTTTCCGTTGCTGTTCGCGGTTGGCGTCTCGTTTCATCAGTTCCTGCTGCCGAAAGTCCACTGGAGCGGGAACTTTCTCGGTGTCTGGCCGATTTACGATGCCCCGATCTGCTGGTTCGACAATTACGTTGCCATCTTTCAGGATGACTCGTTCCGGGATTCGCTTTTCCGGACCTTTCTTTTTCTAGTGATTAATCTTCCATTGGAGCTTGTGCTGGGGCTTGCGATCGCGCTGCTTTTGCACCAGCAAGGGAACGAATTCATTAAAAAGATCTGCCGCGTCGCGCTCGTTATCCCGATGGCAACGACCTTTGCGGTCGTGGGGTTGACCGGGCGACTGTTGTTCGACGGCAACTACGGCGTGCTGAACTATATTTGGAGTCTCCTCTTTCACTCGCGCCCGGATTGGCTGGCCGACCCGAACCTCGCCTTTTTCGCGATCTCGGTAATGGAAGTTTGGCAGTGGACCCCATTTTGCGCGCTGGTGCTTTTCTCGAGCCTCACGATGGTACCGCTGGAGATCGAAGAAGCGGCAAAACTCGAGACCGCCCACTGGTGGCAGGTGCTCTGGCGGGTCCAGCTGGCTTTTATGCTTCCGGGCATCACCGCGATCCTGATTCTGCGGACTGCGGACATACTCAAGCTGTTTGACGTCGTGTACATCATGACCAAAGGGGGCCCCGGTTCCGCAACGGAGCTCATCAGCCTGTTCGTGCAGCGAATCGGATTTCGCGCGTTCGATCAGGGGGTCGCATGCGCGCAAGCGATCATTCTGCTGATCATCGCGACGGTCCTGTCCCGTGTCTATATCAAGTTTGTGTACAAGGAAGTCTGAGATCCATCGGTATGGCCAAATCCAGTTTAAAAGCGGGCGCAGGTCTGCAACGATCGCATTGGGGACATTTTATCCTGTTGCTGGTGGTCATCGTTGTCTGCGTGTTCCCGTTTTACTGGATGGTCACGACCTCCTTCAAAGAGCAGGCGGCAATCCTGTCGTCGACGCCGCAGTTTATTTTTCGACCAACACTCGATAACTACATTACGGCGGACCAAAAATTTAACATTGGCGCCAGCCTTCTCAACTCGCTGATTGTGGCCCTTGCAACGACCGGACTTTCATTGATCCTGGGCACACCGGCAGCTTATGCGATTGCAAGATTCGAGTTTAAAGGGAAACAGGATCTCTGGTTCTGGTTCATCAGCAACCGGATGATCAGTCCGATCGTCGTCGCGCTGCCGTTCTTTCTGCTCGCGCGACAATTCAAGCTGCTCGACACTCAGCTCGTCCTGATACTGATCTACCTGACCTTCAACGTCCCGATCGTTGTCTGGATTTGCACTGACCAATTTCGAAATATCCCGAAGGAACTCGACGAAGCGGCGACACTCGAAGGGTATAATTCTTTTGGAATATTTTGGCGCATCGCTTTGCCGTTGGCCGCGCCCGGAATCGCGGTGTCGGCAATCTTCAGTTTCATTTTTTCCTGGAACGAACTTCTGTACGCCCTGGTGCTGACTCGGACCAACGCGAAGACGGCCCCGGTTGTTGCCACCAGTTTTCTAAGCGGGTACGAAACGCCTTGGGGGCAGATCATGGCAACGGGCACGTTG
>CAZMNG010000283.1:0-5799 GCA_964567505.1 uncultured Chthoniobacterales bacterium | reverse complement strand
GGAGTTATCAACGACAAGACGCCTGCTACAGCGGAGCTCATTGTTTGGGACAGGACCTATAAGGTGCAGCCGGACGCCGACATCGTGATTAATGCCACGTCGATCGGCCTGTATCCGCACGTCGATGGCCGGCTCGATATCGACGTCAAGTCGTTAAGGCCCGGGATGGTCGTCGCGGATGTCGTTCCGAGCCCGCCCCACACCAATCTCATCACGGATGCTGAAGCATGCGGCTGCACAATCTTGGACGGCCTGGGCATGCTCGTCAATCAAGGTGTGATCAGCATCAAGTATTGGACAGGAATCGACGTTAACGCCACGATCATGAGGCGAAAGCTTGAGGATATTTATGGCGTCTAAGGGGTCACTCGGCCATCCTAACCCTAGGAGTTTAAAAATGCTCTGTGTTATTTCGGGGACAGGACGCTAGACCAAAGATACGATCAAGGCTGCGATTCCGAGCAGCTTCATGGTCTGGTTTTGTTCGAAATTAATAAGGCCTACAGTAGAGTCCAGGAGGAAATTTACCTCTGCAGAAAGCTGAGCGTCATACTCGCGCAGAGACTTGATATCGCGGTCGAGCGTTTTTAAGCGAGCTGCCACGTCCGGCTGCAGCCCATTCTTCGCATGGCCGATAAAATAGGCCCCAAGCGACGAAAGGCTCACAGAACTTTCGCGCAGGTTGGCAATCATCGAGCTACGCTTGCCAAGTCGTTGGACCACCCGTTTCAACCCGAGAGATTTCCTTTGTCTCCGTTGCGCGCGTTGCTCAGCGAATATCTCGACCGAAAGCGTGTTCAGATCTTGTTCGACCAACCGTAAGTTGCTCGCGATATGACCCACGATCGCCTCAAGAAGCTCCGCCAACGCGTCATTCGAATCACGAAATCGGCGCTTCTGCAGGCGACTGGCCGCGCTCTTAAAGATTCGAAATGCGTGATGGTCCGAATAGCGAATGCTGACAAATTGCTTCGGAGTTATAACGAAAGTAACCGAGGTATTAACAGGGATCGGGGACTCAAAGCAGAGTACCCAGCATGAGACGTAAAGCACGCCATCCTCCTCAAACAGCCGGCTCGATTCAGAAATTTCAAGCATCTCCTCGCGGCTGGGAATATTCACATCCAACAGTTTCTCGACGAACTGCTCTTCCTCAGGTTCTGGACTAAGCAGATCAATCCAAAACGCCTGGATTAGTGTTTCCTTCGACGCGCTGAGCTCCTCCAATGTAGCCACCTGCAGGGAGTCTCCACCTGGTTTTAGCAACTGGATCACACGGTCAAATTAATGGCTTCGGCCGATCGGAGCGAGAATTTTCGATCACTCGCCGGATCGATAAAATTCTATTCTCCCTAACCTTCTGCGCGCGGCGTAAGGGCAGCAGACCATTAGCGAGACCGAGCAGAGTTGAAACATTATTAAGAAGGACCGAGTGCCAAATGTTGAAGCCAAACATGAAAACCCCCGCGACGCACAAAGTGTTCGGCAGAAGGATCAGATGCCAGCTTCTCCGGACATTGTTTTCCAACGCGTGGGAGACTTCCATTAAAGTGCAGATCTTCCCAAGGCTTTCCTCCAGGAAAACGATTTGTGCGGTGTCGGTTGCAATGGTCGAGGCTCCCCGGAGCGAGATCGAGACATTTGCCTTTTTCAAGGCGATCGAGTCGTTGATACCGTCGCCGACGAAACAAACTGTCCGCCCTTCTCGCTGCAGCAATTCTACGTAACGCGCTTTCTCTTGTGGTAATACCTCGGCAAAATACCGATCCATCCCTAATTGCTCGGACAAGCGCCGCGTCGGAGCTTCGTGATCGCCTGAAATAATCGCCAGATGTTTTACGCCATGGGCGCGCAATCCCTCGACGATAGCCTCCGCTTCGGGCCGATGCGAGGAGCGTAGTTCAAGCACACCCGCAAGGTGATCTCCGACCGCAACGGTCACGAAAGAGTTGCCTTCCATATGCATCCGGGCCAAATCGTGTTCCAACTCAGCCGGAATCGAAATCCGTTCCATCGCGAGGAAACGCCTGCTGCCCACGCGTACAACTTCGCCCTCTATCTCGACCGTTATCCCGAACCCGACGTGGTATTTCGACACGTCAACCTGTGGCAACGGACGTTGTAGTTGCTGAAACCTTTCGATGATCGCCCTGGCGATCGGATGTGTAAATTTCTGCTCCGCGGCCGCTGCCAGGCTGAGCAGCTGCTCCGGCGTGTGAGTGCCGCAACAGATAATGCGGCCGACTTCCGGTTTTTCGCGAGTCAGTGTCCCGGTCTTGTCGAACAGCACCGTATCCACTTGGCGCATCAGCTCAAGTGCGCGACCATCCTTAATCAGAATACCGTGTTGCGCACAAAGCGTAAGCGACGTCAGCATGCCCAATGGCGCAGCCATGCGTATCCCGGTGCCGCACTCCGAGTTAATCACGGCTAGCGCTGCACTTGGGTCCGCGATCCCCGCCGCAAGCGTGGAAAGCCCGAGCGCCGGCACTACCGCCAGATCCGCAAAGTCTTCTCCTCGTGATTGCGAATGTAATTTGTACGCAACTGTCCGCTTGAGCACCGCACTGATTTTACTCGAGGCGGTCTCTTTCCCTGCGCGCTCAACCCGCACCATAACCTTGCCGGCGAGCATGACGGTAGATGCGTAAACCTTGTCTCCGATACCCTTTTCCGCCGGAGCCGACTCGCCTGTTAACGCGTGCTGATCAAGAATTGCGTCGCCCTCCTCGATCACACCGTCGACCGGTACGATTTCGCCGGTGTAAATAATGACGCGTTCACCAAGCCGGACTTCCTCAAGCGTCAGCTCAAGCTCCTGACCAGCTCGCAATACCCGCGCGAGCGCCGGCTGTTTTCCGAACGCCTGAAGCAGCAGGTTTGCAGAATCTTTCCGAGTCTGACGCAACAGTTTGCGTCCGAAGCTTAAGAACCAGGCCATTAACGCACCGATAAAAATCTGGCCAGTGAAAAGACAGGCAGCAAAAATAATTGCATCGAGTACGTCCACGCAAAGCCGCCGTTCATTCGTGATGACTCGCCAGGCACGTCTAAAGCTGGGTATAGCCGTATAGAGCATCAAAACAGCTCCGACCGGAAGCAGCGGAGGAACCAAATATGTCGCAGCGGCGGAAAGCACTAGTGACCCCGTCGCGACTGGAAAATCGAGCCTGGCCGAAGATTTTTTTCGCCGGACCGGAACTTTCACCAAGGCCAAATCCAGATGGCGCACGACTTGGTCTGCCCGAATGATACTCGGATTAAACGCAATCGAGATACTGCCGGCACTCTGGTGCAACTTGAATTCTTCGACACCCATGAGACCTAACAGTTCCCGTTCCAGGGCCTCCGCAAAATGAGCCTTGTTTAATACGAGCGCATTTCGAAGGCGCATCCAGCCAGGGAGACTGACGCGCAATTCCCATGTGCTGATCATTTCGCCGTACCGGAAGGCCCTCAACCGGTAAAGAGTTTTCGGTAGAACGCGAAGTATGTCCGCCGGAAAGGTCGGATGTAGTTCTAGAGCCTGCTCGCCTTGATATACACGCGCGATTTTGCCCAACACAAGCTTCGTGTTGCCACGCGCCTCGAACCACAATGTAGCGGTCCGGCGCAATGTATCGATCTCCACCTCGCGAACCTCACGGATTCCAAGACTCTGTTCGATAAATTTCCGGCTAACGGCACTGCGCCAGGACCCAAACCGGCTCTGGCTATGGAAAACGATCCGGTTCGGTTCAATAACCGACACCGACAAGTCCGGCCTTTGCCAGAGAGTACGAGATTGGCGCGGCTGACCCGTACGCATTGGAGGAGGCAGCACCTCGAACGGTAAGGAATGCACACGGGACTCTTCTGAGCCGGCTACTTGCTGATTGGAAGCAGGCATGAACCGAAAAACAAATGATTTTGGTCGAGGAATATCACATGGGATCGGACTCAGCTCATTCCATTTGTAGCAGGGTCAAATGAGCGAATTGTCCAAAAAAGGCCTGCCGATCAGAGGCGCAGATCGCCGCACAAACACTACTCTCCCGAAGCTGCAGCCTCGAACTCGTCTGCTCGTTTTTCTACCGCCTTCTTTGCCTTGGGCGAGGTCCTCTCTCGGGGCTTGGTCTTGGCGTTTGTACGTTTGTTCGGGGTGTTCTGCGGAGTGGTAACCGTTTTGGATGCCTTGGCTTTTTTCCGCGCGTCGAGCGCGGCCTCCGCCCCTTCGACGAAACCACGCCGGACAACATTCTCCTCCGGCAGCAGTTCAATCAGAAATGCGGCGGCATAAACCACGCCGTAGGAAACGACATACGCAACTTTATGGACGCCGGTGCCGACGGCCCTCTTGGTCGTTTTCGCAGCTTTCTTGGCCGATTCGATCGAGTTGACACTCGCTTCTTCAAAAGCTTCCGCAGCTGATTCTAACGTGTCTCCTAACATAGAAAATATTTTTGAGTCTGGAGACTCGGTTTTAGTGTCCATACCAACCCAAGCCTGAAACTTTAACAAATAACATCTCTAAAATGAAACACAAAGATTGAGTGCGCTTTCACCGCTCGATCGAATCGTGTTGGTATACTCAGTCGAGCCGTAAAAAACAGGTCTCATGTCTCTGGCCGCCTCGATTAAGCAGCGGTCGCGCCGAACAAGGAAAGAATCCCTAACCCGGCAGCTCCAATCATTGCGATGGTGGCCAGCCCAAGCAGGATACCGAGCGAAATCAAAACCCCATCGCGTTCAACCATGCCCAGCGAAATGATAAAAATCGAAATCGCAGCCGGCATGTTCGTGAATGGTATCGGCAAAGCAATCACTGCTGCCATCATCAGGATGAATAGACCAAGAAACCGCTTTGTGACCGAATTTGAGGCCCAGAGCCAGCGCGCCCGGGTCCTACGTTCGGCACGCTCGAGGAAAGGAAGAATGCTATGCACCGCCGCTCCGAAGGCCTTCCGGGGAATCGAGCGCTTAAGCAAGGCGTTCGGCAATCGAATCTCCCGCTTCCCCCTGATCAGCTGCACGGAAATGATGCCCGTCGGGATGACAACCACGGTAGTCATCCCCGGAAGAGGGATCGGGAGAACCTCGGGAATAGAGAAAACCATCAGTGACGTCCCGAACGACGTCGGTCCGAGTGCGTTCACTATCTGCTCCACGGTGAGAGCCTTTTGCGATTCATCCGAGATAAGCTTCTTCAGGATGTCTGAGGTTCGGCGGACAGCGGCTTTGGCTTCGCTTGATTTTCGTTTCGATCCAACCGTGGTCGCCGCTCGTCCGGGTTTACGGACTCGTTTTGGTACGGGTTGAGTCCTCCCATCGACTGATGGACTGGCTTCCGAAGAAGGCTTGCCGGGAACCGCAACAGTCGCTGACATCTCCTTTCGTATAGTTGCTCCCTGTCTGATTTGTCAAGCCGGTCGGTTCCAATCGTTAGATTTGAGAAGTGGCAGCGTAGGCGAAGCGTCTTGGAGCGATTCCACGTCTCGGGAGGTGTTGACGAACGATAACTCGACAATGTCGGCGTGCTGGGCCCACAAAGGACAGGTCCTCAAGGTCCTTGGCGGTCATGGCCGCGATCGCAACCCCGGGGTTGAATCTTTGATGAGACTTGCGAACGCCTCTCGCCGCCGCCCCGAACGTCGCTGTTCGGGATCAATCCTCCCATCCGGGTAGAGCTTGGCCGGGAAATATTCCGGGGCGCGAAAAGTTCGGCGGCCTGGAAACGCCGGGTCCACCGCGGAACCCGCCTCCGGCCACCGAGGGCGGATTGAATCCGCCGGCGCGAACTGCCACAGGGCAATCCATAGT
>CAZMNG010000282.1:0-5813 GCA_964567505.1 uncultured Chthoniobacterales bacterium | reverse complement strand
TTCGCAATTCTTGCTCAAGCCAATTCCGTACGGATCCGCCAAAATAGATCAACGCTATAGCGTGCCGGTTTCCGGAACCGAGTTCATGACCGATCTGAACGAGTGGTCCCAGCTCCAGGTTGGCCTGCCGCCCTGGCGCTGGGCGGTGTACGATCCGGTGCGGCGGTATATCCGAAACGGCCGAGACCTGGCGGAATATGTGCACTACGATTTTAGCTACCAGGCCTATCTGAGCGCGGCGCTGATCCTGGTCAACGCGGGCCCAAAATCCATTCTCAACTGCAGTCAGTTCAAGAGCGGAAATAACCCCTATCGGTATTCAACGGTAGAGGAAGGTTTCGCTACCTTTGGCCCACCGGAAGCTTTTGACTGGATTGGTCGCGTGTCAACCGCGGCCCTGAAGGCGGCTTATTGCCAAAAGTGGATGGTCCATCGACGGTTGCGCCCGGAAGCACTGGGCGGACTCATTCATCAAACCCGCACCGGCATTCGTACGTACCCGATTCACGCCTCACTTCTTGAGTCCGAGGCAGTAGATGCCGTCCATGCTCGGACCGGTTCCTATCTTCTTCCTCAAGCTTATCCGGAAGGATGCCCCTTGCACCCATCCTATCCCGCCGGCCACGCCGCCATCGCGGGAGCTTGCTCGGTGATACTCAAGGCGTGCTTTGACGGCTCGATGCTTCTGCCGGGCTGCGTGGAAGCAAGCGCGGACGGTCTGACGCTGATACCCTGCTTCGACTACTCGCCGACGGTTGGAGAGGAGATCGACAAACTTGCCTTCAACATTTGCATGGGTAGGAACTGGGCGGGAATTCACTATCGCTCGGATGAGATTGCCGGCCTCCAGTTGGGAGAGGATGTTGCCATCTCCATTCTGCAGGATATGGCCGGCACCTATACCGAGGACTTCAAAGGGTTTTCTTTTAAGCGGTATGGCGGTAGAGACGTCGAGATTACGCCACAAGGCGAGGTCGTTCAAGGTGGCGTCGCTTAAGGATGAGGTGTTCGGTTGGTAATTAGTACTTGGTGTTTGGTGCTTAGTTAAGGATCACGGCTGGTATTCCCGGGTGTTAGTCCTCTAGGGGAGATGGTTTCTCCACTCAGAGCAGCGCGATCGTCAGGTCGGTGAGGGGCAACAGCATGATTAATGAAGCGAAGCGAGTTCTGGCGTTTCTATTGTCATATGCCATTGTAATGACCCAGGTCGCTCCTCTGGAAGCGCAATCTCAGAACGTCCTCCCTAACTCGACAACCGCTACGAGGGCGGGAGCGTTGATGGGCGCGAACTTCGATACCGACATGGCATTGCAAAGACAGAAGCCAGAGTCTTTTCTCGCTTGGACTTCGGAACCGTCACTTTCTTCGGACTTGCTACAGGGCGGGAGCGGAGGCGTGGCCGCGCTTACAGCTTCACCGTCCAGCCTAAAGTTCTCGTCACAGCTGATCGATACAAACAGCGCAGCGAAGGCAGTGACGATCACGAACAGCGCCGCGTCGGCGCAGCCCATCGTGATTACGATGACCGGCGACTTTACCGAGACCGACACCTGCAACGGCAGTGTTGCAGCCGGAGGTTCCTGCACTGCGCAAATCACGTTTGCGCCGACCCAGGTTGGAGCCATCAAGGGGGCTGCGACCATAGACGATAACAATGGTAATCTGCTTGCATTTATCGACATCACTGGGACCGGCGAAGCGCCTGTGGCCGCCGCGCCAGCCAGCCTCGCCTTTACCGGCGGGACGATCGGGACAACAAGCGCAGCGAAGACTTTCAAGATCACCAACAACACAACGAGCTCAGTCACCATCAACAGCATCACGACAAGCGTCCCAGATTACACGATCAATACCGGGACATGTTTGACGACACCGCTCGCTTCTAAAGCAAAGTATTGTACGGTGAGCGTGCAGGTCACGCCGTCATCGGCCACCGACGACGGCTCTATCATCATCACCGACAGTGCGGCCAATGCCCTGCCACTGGTGGTGAAACTCACGTCGACCGCGACGGCGGGAACGTCTCCAATTTCCCTGAGCAAGACCAGTCTCACATTCAAGACGTTAAGCGGCGGAACCAGTGCCCCTCAGACGATCACGGTGACTAACACCAGTTCGAGCGCGGTCACATTGGGCACAATTACCGCGACCGCTGACTACACGATCCTGAGCAACACGTGCACAACCTCGCTCGCAGCCGCCGCCAAGTGCACATTTGAGATCGAATTTCAGCCTACGTTTGTGGGCACTATCGCAGGATCGGCCGCGATCCCGGTTAACGCCCCCAATGTCGACAGCCCGCAAGTGATCAATTTGGCCGGCACTTCAGAGACGCCGCTGACGGTGGCCCCTACTAGCCTGACCTTCGCGTCGCAAGCGGTAGATTCCTCCAGTACGGCGAAACCGGTCAAGATCAGCAACAACAGCGCCAGCGCCGTGACCTTGAGCAGCGTCGTGCCCTCGGGCGATTTCCAAATCCAAACCAGCGGCACTACCTGCCCGCTCAGCAGCGGCACGCTGCTGGCGGGTAAGACCTGCACTGTCGAAGTCCAGTTTTCGCCGACCGCCGTCGGATCCACCGTCGGTGCGATTACTGTAACCAGCAACGCCAGCCCTAATCCGCTGCTCATCCCACTCGCCGGCACCGGCAGCGGCACCGGCTTCACACTGTCGGTCTTACCGAGCACTTTGAGCGTGAACCAGGGAAATAACGGGTCGACCACGATGACCGTGGCAGACGTAGGCGGATTTACGGGCAGTGTGAGTTTGACCGCGTCCGGCCTGCCGAACGGAGTGACGGCATTGTTCAACCCGAGCAGCACGACCGGCACGAGCACCCTGACGCTCACGGCGAGCAGTTCAGCAACGACCGGAACTGCGACGGTGACGGTGACCGGTACGTCGGGTAGTTTGACGCAGACCGCCAAGATAAACCTCACCGTGGGGACTGGAGCCCCAGGTCCCACGATTACAGGTTTCAGTCCTGGGTCCGGGCCGGAGGGAACGCCGGTAGCGCTTTCAGGAACCAATTTCACGGGGAGCGGCAGTGCCACTCCAGTGGTGACGCTGGTACATCAGGGCGGGGGGAGCATCGCGGCGCCTATTTCGAGCTTCGCCGCTACAGCCATCAATTTCGTGATTCCTTCCGGCGCGGCGACCGGCGACATCACGGTTACGGTCGGGACGCAAAGCGCAACTTCAACCACTGCGCTGAATGTCACCACACCGTCAAACTTCACGATTAGTGCGTCGCCCTCATCAGGTACCGTGATTCAAGGACAGTCCACGACATTTGCTGTCACACTGAACAGTTCGAACGGCTTTACCGGATTGGCCGCCCTAAGCGCGACGGGCTTACCCGGCGGTGTGACGGCTAGCTTTAATCCAGCCTCCATTTCCGTCAATCAGACCTCGATACTGACTCTTTCCGCTCCGACGAGTCAGTCCACAGGCACGTCATCACTTTCCGTAACGGCTTCGGCTACGATTGCGGGCCAGTCCGTTAAGCAGTCTGCTACTTTATCGCTGCAAGTAGCCGGGATCAGCACCACCTTCCTTGGGCGCACGGTGGTGGCCAACGCTGCGCAAACCCCGATTGCGGGTGTGTTGGTTATGTTTCTCGGACAGGCACCCAACGGCGGTGCTACGGGATGCTCGGCGGAGACGTCTTCCGATGCGAGTGGCAACTTTGTATTGTCAAATCTTCCGGCTGCCTGCACGGGACCCCAATTAGTCTATTTCAACGGGAAGACAGCCACTGCTCCGGCGGGCACATATGCCGGTGTAAACCTGTCCTACACCATTACTGCTAACCAAGTGACAACCTCGCCGGTTCTTATTAACCTGCCGAGGATCGACAACGCGCCGATGAACTACGTCACACAGAACGCAAGCGTGGATCAGGTTTTCACCTATCCAACGGCTCCGAATGTTGTGGTCACTGTCTATGCCGGAACAACATTCACCTTGGAAGACGGAACCCAACCCAATCCCTTCCCCCTGGTTGCGGTCGAGGTGCCGGTTGACCGATTGCCAGACCAGATGGCGACCAGTGGCATGCTCATGCCCTTCATCGTGGCCTTCCAGCCGGCAAACGCTTTCGCCAGCCAGCCGGTCGCGGTGGATTTCCCCAACGAGCTGAATACTGCTCCGGGTAGCTCGGCAACCCTGATGACGCTGAATCCGACGCTCGGCTATATGGTGTCTTACGGCACCGGCTCCGTCTCCCCCGATGGCACACGGATCGTCCCCGATCCCGACCCGAACTATCCCGGCCATCTTTATGGATTGGTCCACTTTGACTGGCACGGACCGACGGGTGGGCCTCCGCCGCCTTCTAGCCCTGGGCCATGTAGTAGCCCGTGCGGCTGCGGCGGTGATGGTGGCGGCGGCGGGGCAGAGGGTGGCGACCCGGTCGATCTCTCGTCAGGGCTTCAAGTGCAGAGAGCAACGGATATCGTTCTCAATGGAGGGCGGGGATCGGTAGCGATCAACCGCGTCTTCCGCTCGATGGATACTAACGCAGGGCCTTTTGGAATCGGAACCAATCACAACTTTAGTCACCTTTTGAGCACCTACAATTTGGTCAAAGGCATCTGCAACTGTCTGACTTTGCTGATGCCCGATGGGAACCAATACGTATATGCGGAAACTGGCACCAACACGTTCACCAACAGCACCGTTCCTCAGCTGGCCGGAAGCACGATTACCATTCCGTCGTATCCGTCGCTCACCACATACAATCTGCGATGGAAGAACGGCAGCGTCTATCAGTTCTCCGTGTCTTCGCAGGGATATTTGCTCGCTTACCTGAATTCGATCACCGACCCGAATGGCAATACAATTACGCTGGTTCGAGGCAACAGCGCCCAACCAATTCAGATCACGCAGATCACGGATCCGGTGGGTCGTTCGCTCAATCTGACCTATGACTCCACTAATCGCATTACCACGATCACTGACCCGATCAGCAGAACGGTGCAGTACACCTACAACAGCCAGGGCACCCTGGCTACAGTGACGAACGCGGCGGGAGGCGTAACAAAATACACCTATGACACCAACAACAACTTACTCACGACTACCGATGCACGTGGTGTGGTCGTGATGCAAGACACCTATGACACCAGTGGCGCTGGATCGGGCTACACGGGCAGCGGTCCCATCACCAACCCACGAGTCATCTCCCAGGTGCAGGCTGATGGTGGGGTGCTCAAGTTCGCCTACACTTTGCTGAACACTCAGGTTTACACCAGTCCGGTTATGTTGACGGTGGTCACGGACGCGCTGGGGAACCAAACTAGCTACCGCTTCGACGTCAACCAGAACTTGTTGAATGTGACCGATCCGACCGGGCAGGTGCGGGTATTCAACCACAACCCGGCGCAGAACAACCTGGTCACGTCGATAACGGGCGGTGGGACATGTCCCGTCTGCCAGAACCCGGGTGCTGGTGACATAACGTACACCTACGACTCAAATGGCAACATCCTGACCAAAACCGACAGCCTCGGGAATACGACGACGACCACTTATGATCCGGTGTTCGGCCACGTGACATCGGCTACGGATCCGCTGGGGCACCTGTACAAGTACACGTACGATGCCAGCGGGAACTTGGCTTCGGCTAGCGACCCCGACGGCAACACAACTTCCTACGCTGTCAATTCCTATGGGCAGGTTGTGCAGATAACCAACGCTCTCGCACAGACAACGCAGATTTCTTACGATGCCTTTGGAAACATGGCTTCCCTTACGAATGCCATCGGGAAGACAGCCAGTCCTCGATGATTTGCACGGCGGCCTTCACAGTG
>CAZMNG010000281.1:0-5818 GCA_964567505.1 uncultured Chthoniobacterales bacterium | reverse complement strand
TCCGCGAACCGCGCGTCCAACCAAGCGGCTGAGGTCATCCCATTTAGGAGTTAAGCTATCCTTTTCAGCGGGTGCCCGTGCTCTTTGTTTCGCCAAAATAGCTTCGTGGTTTCGTTTCCGCTTATCCGACCTGTCCCTCTTTTTTCCGCATTCATGCCATAAGTCAACGGCTGAGCCGGACGGCTGAGCCCGGGGATTCTCCTGCATCGAAACTCCTCCTGCTGGCGAAACTAGTCAACAAACGAATTGCAGCCTTGGAATCGGATGTGCGGAAAAAATCATTGAGCCGGGACTTGCGGAAACGAATGAATCGCGACAGCCTGCATCGCTCACAAATCCTTAAAGATTTGTGAGCGATGCAAGCTAATATCAGGAGTAATGGCCAGGATCTACATCAAGACCTACGGGTGCCAGATGAATGAGCGCGACTCTGAACAGGTTGCTCAGATGCTCATGAGTCGCGGCCATACGATCACCGGCGAAGCCGAAGAGGCGGATGTCGTCCTTCTGAACACTTGCAGCGTGCGGGATCTTGCCGAGCAGAAGGCACTTGGAAAAATGGGGATGCTCCGGTCGCTTTCCCGGAATCGGCCCGTTGTCTATGGATTTCTGGGGTGCATGGCACAAAGCCGCGGGTCAAAGCTCCTGGATGAAGTGCCGCACCTTGATCTGGTCGTCGGAACTCAAAAATTTCACCGGGTAGCAGACTACGTCGATCAGGCGGTCGAACGCAAATGGGCAGTGAGACGTGACGATGTCCGGTTCGCGATCGTCGATATCGAAGATGAAGCCGATTCCCAGAGCACGATCCGGGACCATCTTCTGCGGGAAAAGCAGGCCACTGCATTTGTATCCATTATGCAGGGATGCAATATGCATTGCACATTCTGCATTGTTCCTTACACGCGCGGACACGAGCGAAGCCGGCCGGTCGCTGAAATTGCCGGCGAAGTCCGAGCACTCGTTGCAAGAGGCGTCAAGGAAGTAACCCTGCTCGGTCAAATCGTCAACCTGTACGGGCGCCACGAGTTTGCCGCCGTGGCTGGGAAAAGCCCGTTCGTTCAACTACTCGATACCCTCCATGAAATCGACGGACTCGAACGGATCCGGTTTACCTCCCCTCACCCGATCGGTTTCCGGGCCGATCTGATCGAAGCGTTCGGCCGCTTACCGAAGCTGGTGGAACATGTTCATTTGCCGCTGCAATCCGGATCGAATCGGGTTCTGAAAGCGATGCACCGGATCTACACCGCCGAGAAATATGTCGCGTTGGTCGACCGGATCCGCGCGGTGACGCCAAACATGGCGATCACGACCGACATCATCGTGGGTTACCCGGGTGAAACCGATGCGGATTATACGATGACCCGCGAGCTGGTGGACCGTGTCGGGTTTGATAATGCGTTCATATTCAAATACTCGCAGCGCAAAAATACGCCGGCAGTCGCGATGGAGGATCAGTTGCCGGAGGGTGTGAAAGAATCGCGGAACCACGATTTGCTCGATCTCGTCGACAGCTGGGCGAAGCGCCGCAACGAACCGTTCGTCGGTAAAAAAGTCGAAATTCTCTGCGAAGGCACAAGCAAAACAAATCCGAACCGCCTCGCCGGCCGTACTCGCGGCAACAAGATTGTCGTGTTCGAAGGATCGCGGGACAGCATTGGCAACCTGATAAAAATCCAAGTTCAACGTTCCACCGGCTACACACTTTATGGCACGCCGGTTGGCGCAATTGCCGCGCAGCTCAAATCCGAGATCTTCTAAACGCTTGCGCGACCCGAATCTTGGGCTAATGAACAGCTTCCTACGTTCATGGATTATCCTCCGCGCATTTACGATTTCAGCCTCCGCAGTGTCGGGCTGGTCCTCGGTATCATCCTCCTGGCGATTCATGTGATCCCTTTGATCCGGCCAGCAAAATCGAAAGACTGGCTCGTTAAATTTCCGAGATCGAAGCCGCTCGGAGTCGCAATTCTTGCCGTGGACGCTCTCTGGGCGTTCTGGCTGGTCACAACCACCGATCTCGGTGAGTTCGCCTGGGTACGGACCTACCTGGGATTCGGTGTTCCGATCGCGTTCGTTCTGACGCTCATGTTCGTCGACGAGTTTCTCTCCGTCCGCGCGCTCGGGATGTTTGCGCTCCTTGCGGCGGAACCGATGCTAAACGCAGCGTTCCTGCGCCCGGAAACTTCGCGTCTGCTGGTCGTCATTCTCGCGTATGTGTGGCTTACTCTCGGGCTGTTCTGGGTCGGCATGCCCTACCTTTTACGGGACCAGATCACCTGGGTCACAAAAACCGGCGGCCGGTTTCGTGCCGCGGCGCTTGCAGGAGTCCTGTACGGATTGGCAGTGTTTGTCTGCGCTGTGACGGTGTATTGAGGAACTGTCCCTCTTTTTTTCCCATGTGAGACAAAAGGAAGGTGAGGGTCAGTTCGAACTATATGCGAAGTGGAATAAGTATGCAGAACGATCCGGGACAATCCACAAGTTCATCGAAACCATGCAAGAGTCGATTAAAGATCGCGAGACATTGATTAAGGGTGATGAAGGGTGAGTGATTCCGGTATGGTTGGAAATCTTCGGCCCTGGGTCAAGCGCAAGGACGATCCTGCTCGGAGACGTCAAAAGTTTGTTTCCTTAACCAATTTCCAGCACTTTCGGAAAACTGGACAAAACCTTAAACCCCTTCTCGGTCACTACGCCATCGTCTTCGATCCGCACGCCGCCGATCCCGGGATAGTACAGCCCGGGTTCGACTGTCAGCACCTGGCCGGTCCTGAACACCGTCTTCGCAATGCGGGGATGCTCGTGAATATCGAGTCCGAATCCGTGGCCGAGCCCATGGAAAAAACCGACCCAGCGGTTCTCACGGATTTCTGCCGGATACCCTCTTTCCCGGAAAAAGTCGGAAATCTCCGTCTGCAAAGCCGCACCGGAAGCCCCCGGTGTGATTTTATGCAGAGCGGTCTGCTGGGCTTCGAGCACTGTTTGCCATAGCGCTCGCTGTGCGTCGTTCGCTTTGCCACGCACCACGGTCCGGGTGAGATCGCCGTAGTACCCTGAGCACGCATCGGACGGAAAAATGTCTAGAATGATCAGCGAATCAGCCTTGAGCGGGCCGCTTCCGCGATTGTGCGGATCGCAGGCCTGTTCGCCACCGGCAACAATCGAGTCTTCTGGCGACCCGCCTGCATGCAATATCGTCGTTGCGATCTCCGCCCGCAGCTTCTCTGAAGTCAGCGCGCTTCCGCCCCAGAACAATCTTTTTCCCAGTTTGATCTCAGCCGCGCGAAGCACTTCGATCCCGCGAGCCAGACCGGTCTCTGTGATCTGGATCGCGCGCCGGATCATTTTGAGTTCCTCGTCCGTTTTGAATTCGCGTTCACTCCAAAAGTGACCGGTAATCGGAACAACAGTGATGCCTTTCTCGCCAAGCTGATTGGCGAGTCCGATCGGAAAATCGTACGGAACAGCGGCTTTCCGCACGCGGCGCTTGCGCAAAAACGTGGCAATCGTCAGTTCAATCGGTGGTTTGCTCTTGAGTTCTTTCTCCAGCGGCCGCTCAAGACTCGATAACGCGACGATTTCGTCCACTTTCGCCTCTTTTTTTCCGCGGTCGATTTCGAGATCACCGAGCAAAAGTGTTGTTTTTCCGTTCTGCTTTAAAAACAACACCGGGTCCGGTACGTTGAACCTCGTTGCATAGAACAGATCGGCCGATGCATTGCTGGACGCAAAGATCAGTCGCGGAAGGCGATCATTGAGCATGAGCAAAAATTGAGACCGATCAACCTGCTAATGCAAGAACGCAACAATCTCATATTGCGATTTTGCTTACCCGGTGCGCGGATCCCGAACGATTGCGTTTTCACGCGGCTTTCCAAGCCGGTCCGTGACCAACTTAAAAGGTGGTCCGCACTCGGTCTGCCAAGTCCAGAAACGGTTCGAGCGAATCAGGATTGCTCATGGCTTCGCGACTGACTGACTTCGATAGCTCGTATCCTTGAAAGATACGCTTTACCGGCACCTCCAGTTTCTTCCCGTTCAGCGTCTGTGGAATATCGGGCACCGCGAAAATATCATCCGGTAAATAGCGCGGCGACAACTCGTTTTTGATTCGTTCCCGAATCCGGTTCACAAGGGCCTCGTCAAAAGGCTCGCTGGTCCGCAATGTCACAAACAACAAAAGTTTTCCCGGTGTTTCCTTTCCGTCGGGCCCGAGCCCTGTCGTGTCGATGACGAGCGAACCGAGAACTTCGGGTAGCGAGTCAACAATGCGATAAAACTCGCTGGTCCCCATCCGGACGCCGCCTCGGTTTAATGTTGAATCAGAGCGCCCGTAGATCGTGCATTGGCCATCGGCCGGATCTGATTCCAGATCCCCGACCGACCACTGAAACAGGTCATGGCAATCGTCGAATTCCAGGGCCCGGTGCTCCCGGAGCCAGGTCCGGAATCGGGCAAGGTTGCTGTTCCGGATTTGCTCGGGTTGCGGATGCCAGAGCGGTGTTGCGCTATGGGAAACGGACTCCATTTCTGGTTTCGGACCGTCTAAGGTACTGGTGGCAAAACGTTAGGTTGTGGGCGGATAAAACGCAATTACCAGAAAAATTGAACCATCCGGAGCGCCGATTGTCCAAGGGATCATGAATTGCGAAACGGGGTTGCTGGTGTTGAATTTATATCGTTAGCCGATATAATTTCGCGGCGCGCTTGACAAATCGCTGCGCACGTCTTTTTTTGGACGCTTTCGCCAGAATATCCATCACCCTCCTTGGTTCAACATGTCCTACCCTACTCATGATCAACGTCGAGAACTTAACGAAGAGCTTCGGCCAGAAGCTCGCAGTCGATAATTTATCGTTCTCGGTTACGAAAGGCGAGGTCCTCGGTTTCCTAGGGCCTAATGGCGCCGGCAAATCGACCAGCATGCGCATGATTACCGGTTTTCTTGCCCCCACCGAAGGCAAAGTCACCGTGTGCGGTTTTGATGTCGTCGGACAGTCTCTCAAAAGCCGGAGCCGCATCGGTTATTTGCCCGAAAACGCACCGATATACAGCGACATGTCAGTATTCGGTTTTTTGAGTTTTTGCGCAGCGCTACGCGGTCTTGCCGGCCACGCAAAGCAGCAGGCGATCGATCTCGCGGTGCAGCGTTGTTTTCTGGAGCCGGTGCTCCACCAGAGCGTCGACACCCTGTCAAAAGGGTATAGGCACCGGACCTGTCTTGCGCAGGCAATTCTGCATGACCCTGAAGTCCTGATCCTGGACGAACCAACGGACGGCCTGGATCCCAATCAGAAACACGAAGTCCGTGTCCTGATCCGGGAAATGGGGCGCGACAAAGCGATTATTTTTTCCACGCACATCCTCGAGGAGGTCGAAGCAGCGTGTACGCGTGCGATCATAATCGATCGAGGCAAAATTGTCGCGAACGGGACGCCGAACGAACTCAAAACGCGAGCGCCACACGCCGGCACAATCGTGCTTGGGCTCAAAGGTGTAACCTGGTCCTCGGTCCAGAAAGAGCTCGGAGGCCTGCACTCTGTGGAAAGATCCGAACTGATTCGCGAAACGAACGGCAAGACAACGATCCGGCTGCAGCCCAAAGGCGAGTTGCTGCCCGAACTGCTGGCTCTCGCTCAGAAGCAAAACTGGCAGATCGAACATCTGAACGTCGATGAGGGCCGGCTCGATGACGTGTTCAGGTCAATCACGTTGCCCGACACCCAGAGAACACCCGCCAAATGAGAACCATCTGGACGATCGCCCGCCGAGAACTGGGCGCCTATTTCTCGTCGCCCGTCGCATACGTATT
>CAZMNG010000280.1:0-5822 GCA_964567505.1 uncultured Chthoniobacterales bacterium | reverse complement strand
GTCACCCGATCCCCGAGCTCGAATATCTCGCGCAGGAAATGCGATATATAAATGATCCCCCGGTCCTGGGCGGCGAGGTTTTTGACCACTTCGAGCAACGCCTTCGTTTCCTCGATTCCGAGTGAAGCGGTCGGTTCGTCCAGGATCAGAATTTGTGCATTGAGATAAAGGGCTTTGATAATTTGGAGGATTTGCTGCTGGGCAGGGGAAAGCGACTCTACCGACGCGGTCGCCGGCAGATCGATGTTCATGGATCCCATCAATTCCCGGGCTTTGCGGTTCTGGGCTGGGGAATCGATAAAACCGAATTTTGTTCTGATCTCGCGGCCGAGAAAAATGTTATCGGCAACTGTGAGCGAGCTGATGAGCTCGACGTCCTGATAAATCGTAGCGATCCCTGCCTTGATCGACTCGAGCGGGGTGAGGCGGGAATATCGTTTACCAAATGCGGTAATTGTTCCCTGGTCCGGCCGCTCGGCGCCGGAGAGGATTTTAATGAGCGTGGATTTCCCTGCGCCGTTCTCGCCTACGAGGCAATGGACTTCGCCGGCGTACAAATTGAACTGAACACCGTCAAGAGCGACAGTGTCTCCGAACTGCTTGCTCAGATCATGGATCGCCAGAATTTCTCGGCGGTCATTCTGGTCCATCGGCTATTGAGCCGCTTTGTCCGGTAGATAAGATCCCAGGTCGGGAAAGTATTGCTTTGTCAACGTGATCCAGACGGGGTCGTACTCCCAGGGAACCACTTGAGACTTATCAAGGGTGGTCTCTTTCGTGATTGGGATCACAGGGAGCATAATCTGCTGGTTGATCTTTTTGGAATCACCGGAGACGTACTGGTTCAGGGCCAGCAAAGCGACCATTCCCTCCCAACCAGGTGAACTGCTGATCGTGTAATTGATCTCGCCGTCTTGCACCAATGGGATACCTACCGGAGACCCGTTTTGAGCCATCACGACGTATTGATCCAGAATTCCCTGGTTTTTCAGATAGCGAACGACAGCGGCGGCCATGTCTTCGTTCATGATCCAAAGGAGGTCGAATTTGACGCCGGATTGGACGAGGTCCTGGGCCTGAGTGACAGCAACCGGCGGGTTATATTTCCCATCGCGGACTGCGACGATCTCGTTTTTACCGAGTTCCTTCATGCGATCCTTCATGGCCCCGGTAATCATCTGCACTGGCAGATGCTCGAGCAGACCGGTAATCAAGGCGACCTTTTTACCCGGGAAATGTTCCGCCATGTAGTCGGCATAATTCTTACCCATTGCTTTCCAGTCGAAATCGACGGCTGCAACGATGTCGTTGCCGCTGGTCAGCGCCTGACCACAGTTATCGACTGTGACAAGGGGAATTCCGGCCGCTTTGCATTTTTTCGCGGCAATAATTGCGCCCTGCTGGTTGAAAGAGAAGATCGCCATTCCGTCTACGCCCTGGGTAATGAGCGAATCGATGTTGGAGACTTCCTTTTGGACATCGTAATCGGAGTTCAGGACGACGGTTTTAATGCCCAACATTTTTGCGGCAAGTACGAATCCGTCGACGTCTCGTTTGTACCAGGTGTCCGGCCCGGGCGTCACATAGCCGAAGGTTAACTCTTTCTTGGCAGCGTAATTTGGCTGCGGGAAGGCGACGATAGCCGCCAGAAGCAGAACGGGAAATAGACAAATTGTTTTCAAGGTAAAACACCTCCAATACAAAGCTGAAACCTAAGACGTTCGCTGAAATCCTGTTGCTTGTGGACAGGTCGTTTCACTCCTTGGCGAACCAACGACCCTGGGGGGTAGATGAACGTTTACTTCATACGGAAGAGGTGGGCCGGCTGTCAATGGGAATCGGCGGTTTTGTGGACGGCGTTGGGCGTTCGAGGTTCGAGGTTTGAACTTCGAACGCCAAGTTCGTCGTGCAGACAAAGAGTTGTGGAAACAGATGGAATCCCATAGGAACATGGCGAAACAAATATTGTACGCAGCCGGCTGTCGCTCATGAGCCGATTGCCGGTCCCGCCAATAACAATCCCACTATGAACCCTATCGGAATCCATTTCGGATATTGGACACAATCCTGGAGCACGGAACCCGTCTCATTCGTCGCGAGAGCGCGACAGTGCGGCTTTGATATTCTTGAAATCAACGCTCCCAAGGTCACTCGGTTGAGCGACAAGGATCGGGATATCCTTAAACGGACTGCGGACGACGCTGGTCTGACGTTGACCTACAGCGTTGGTCTGAAGGAGGACATGGACCTGACATCGGAAGATGCCGCCGTACGCAAGAACGGTGTCTCGTTTTTGCAGGATATCTCGCGTGCCATGAAGCAGATGGGCGGGACGATCATGGCTGGAATCAATTACAGTTCCTGGCCACGGAAATTGGGTCCGACGGAGGATAAACAGGTTTTAACCGATCGCGCGGTTGAGTGCGTGCGCGAAGCGATCAAAGCGGCCGAGGATTGCGGGGTGATTTTTTGTGTCGAAGTGGTCAATCGCTTCGAACAATTCATTATGAATACGGCGGCGGAAGGGATTGCTTTTGCCAAACGCGTTGAAAGCCCCAACTGCAAGATTCTTCTCGATACGTTCCACATGAACATCGAGGAAGACAGCTTGCGCGGGTCAATCGTGGAGGCCGGCTCATGGCTGGCACATTTTCACATCGGCGAACCCAATCGCCGTCCCCCGGGACGAGGCCGGATGCCGTGGGCGGAAGTATTTGGAGCGCTTCGGGAGATCAATTATCAAGGGGGGATCGTGATGGAACCGTTTCTTGTTCCGGGCGGCGAAGTGGGACGCGATATTTCGGTCTGGCGCGACCTGCTCGGGAAAGATGATCTCGACAAGGAAGCGGCGAAGTCGGTGCAGTTTGTTAAAGAAGAACTCAAAAAAGCGGGTTAACGCGAATGCGGTGCTAGGGGTCGCGTCTGCGCATTCGATCCGGCGTTTGCCGGATCGAATGCGCAGACACGACCCCTGGGACTTGGGATGCAAGCATTTAAGTGAACAGTATTAAGACCAGCCGGGAAATCTCACGAATTTTCGCGACGCAAAGCGCTCGAGAGATTTGCGTATGAGCGATAGCGAAGAGTTCATCCATCGGTTTGTACCGGGACGTTCGAGCCGGACGCTGGTTCTGCTTCATGGAACCGGGGGAACCGAGACCGACCTTCTGAGCCTGGGGCAGGAACTCGATTCTGATGCAGCGCTCTTGAGCCCTCGTGGGAAGGTGCTCGAGAATGGAATGCCTCGATTCTTCCGCAGGCTTGCCGAGGGAGTTTTCGATGAGAAAGACTTGATTCAGCGGACGCACGAACTTGCCGATTTTATTGCTGCAGCAGCGGTTCGCTACGGATTCAAACAGACGGAGTCGATCGCCGTGGGCTATTCGAACGGCGCTAACATCGCTGCGAGTCTCCTGCTGTTGCGTCCCGGAACGTTTTATGGCGCCGCCCTCTGGCGGGCGATGGTGCCACTCGTTCCCGACAAGCTGCCGGAATTGAACGGTGCGCCGGTCTTTCTGGCGGCGGGCGAACATGATCCGATTATCCCTTCGGAGAACGTGCGCCGGCTTTCGGCACTCCTTGAACGGGCCGGCGCCAATGTGACTCTCACTGTCGAAAATGCCGGTCACCGCGTGACCCAGAACACAATCGAGAGAACACGCCGGTGGCTAGCCCAAATATCTCGCGAACCGGGGCGGTCGTGAAATTTTGGAGGGCGCGGAGGGGAAGGAGGACACAGAGAGGGGGTTCACCACAAAGGCGCGAAGGACACAGAGATTCGGAGAAGAATTTGTTAGTGGCCGGTGGCGGGCGTCGTTTTTGGCGATGCCGCGCCAAACCTGGAACTTTAATTTTCCTAAACTCTGCGTTCTTCGTGCCTTTGTGGTGACCCCCCTCTCTGTGTCCTCCTTCCCTCCGCGGTCTCCTCCGTTGTGCCCGGGATGAAACACAGGGGAGAAAAGGATCGCTAGACCGACGATGCCGAAGAGTGATCCGGTCGCGCAGACCCCAGTCCAGCGAAAGTGTGTCCACGCCCAGGAACCGGCGGCTGACCCGACTGCACCTCCAAAGAAGTAACAGACCATGTAGACCGAGTTGATTCGGTTGCGTAACTCGGCTGAGATCGCGTAAATCCGGGTCTGATTCGAGATCTGGCTGGCCTGGACCCCGGCGTCCATCAGGAAGACCCCGGCCACAAGCCAGATGAGGGAGTAGTCTGCGAGCCGCATCAGGAGAAACGAGACGGCCACGAGCAGAAGCGCGGCTCCATTGACGATTCGCGGTTCGAACCGGTCGGACAGCCTTCCGGAAATCGGGGCCGCAAGTGCGCCCGCGACTCCAACCAGTCCGAATAGGCCGGTTGTCTGGCTGTCAAAATGCTCGGGCCGGTTGCCGAGATAGAACGCCAGCGTGGTCCAGAAGACGCTGAAGGCGCCGAATCCGAGTGCGCCGATGATCGCGTGCCGTTGCACGACCGCCTGCCGGGTTAAAATCGGCCAGAGGGAAGCGAGCAACTCGCAATACGGCACTCGCCGCTCGGGCGTTTGCGGCGGAAGAAGAATCACGGCTGATATTGCAAGGAGAAACATCGCGCCGGCTGCGATCAGGTAGACCGCATGCCATCCGGCGCGTGCGCCGATAAATCCGCTCACGGAGCGAGAAAAGAGGATCCCGACGAGAAGGCCGCTCATAACCGAGCCCACGGTTTGTCCCTGGCTCCCGGGTTTGGCGATGGCGGCGGCATACGGAACAATCAGTTGAGGCGTGATGCAGATCAGGCCGAGAAGATAGCTGAGAAGGATTAACAACGGCAGTGAGGAGCAAAAGGCTGTTGCGAGGAGCATCAGCGCGGTTCCGAGGATTGAGGCCGCAATGAGCGCTCGTCTTTCAAGACTGTCGCCCAATGGCACGAACACGAGTAATCCGCTGCCGTAGCCGAGCTGGGTGGCAACAGAGACAAAGCTGGTCGAACCGGCATCGGAATGAAAATGAGTCGAGATCGCGTGGAGCAACGGCTGGCTGTAGTAGATATTGGCAACGGTGGCTCCGGCCGCGAAGCCAAGGAACGCGATGAGAAACCCGTGGTTCCGAAAAGCGAGTCCGGGCCCATTGGGAGCTGCGCCGGAGCCAGGCTCCAATTTTTGATTACTCGTTTTCGTCGCGTTCATTCGTGTTGCCAGGCTAGCGCAGCAACCACTGGGGTATGATGCGAACGCGCAGACCAATCGAAGAAATTGCCGTTTTATTTCCGGGTCGCCCCTAAGGCTACAAAGCGAAAATCGTGCAAGGAATCCATGTCGCAAAGCTGAAATGCCGGACGATTCGCGGTTATATCCGGAGTATTTGGCCTGGGAGTGCGCTGCGGTGGGAGTCGTTAGTTGTCCGTGGGGAATGAGATGTCAGCTGTTGGCGGAATCGATACTGGGTCCGAATGCACCCGGTGATAGATGAGAATCTTTGAAATTCGCGCGGCAGACCGGCCTTGCAGGCTACCGATAGCCTCCGCTGCAAAGAGAAAATCCGTTTTCGCACGCCTGTGGAAACGGGCACTGGAGCAGACGCGTCCCGCGTGTGTTTGGTCGGCGGCCCCGTACACAGTCGGCTGCCTTTGTGGCCTGTGCGGTCAGTTGTGAGTACGGAAAAGAAATGTGATGGGCTCTTAGCACCGAACGACTGCGCCGGATGAACGGCGAACGGCGAACGGTGAACTCGCCTACCCAGTGTGCAGTATCGGCGGGGAAGGTGTCTGGCCGGCCGGCTTTGGCGATTGAGACTGGGATTCTGATTGCGCCCGGAGCTGGTTGTCCAGGTCGAGGAGCTGG